>JACPHL010000157.1 GCA_016188625.1 Candidatus Rokuibacteriota bacterium
CTCCGACCCGAAGGGCGCCTCGCGGTCGAGGCGTTCGAGCAGGGTGGCGAGGTCGCGCTGGAACGCCTCGCGGTGCCGGCTGGGGACCGGGGCGCCCGGGATGAACTTCTCGGAGAGCGGGTTCACGAAGCGCCCGTTCCTGATCACGCGGTAGTCCAGGTGGGGCCCGGTCGAAAGGCCGGTGGAGCCGACCCGGCCGATGACCTGGCGCTGGCGCACGCGCTCGCCCCGCCGGACCAGGACCTTCGAGAGGTGGTTGTACATCGTCCGGTAGCCGCGCGCGTGGCGGAGCGTGATGCTCAGGCCGTTCCCGCCCTGCCAGCCCGCGAGCACCACGACCCCGTCGGCCACCGCGCGGACGGGCGTCCCGGTCGGGGCCGCGTAGTCGATGGCCAGGTGGGGCCGGACCCCGCCGAGGATCGGGTGCCTCCGGGCCTGGGAGTAGCCGGAGGTGATGCGGGTGAAGTCCAGCGGGGCCCGGAGGAACATCTTCCGGATCGAGCGCCCCTCGGCGTCGTAGTAAGCCGTCTTCCCGTCGGGCCCTCGGAAGGCGACGGCCGTGAGGAGCGGGCGGCGGGCGCTCTGGTACTGGGCGATGAGGGTGTTGCCGTACCCGACGAACTCTCCCTCGGCGTAGCGTTTCTCGACGAGGAGCCGGAACATGTCGCCCGGTAGGGCGTCCGCGGCGAAGTCAAAGTCCCACTCGAAGAGGTTGACGAGCATGGCGGTCAGGGTCGCGCCCTCGCCGAGCCGGTCGATGGCCTCGAAGAGCGAGCGCTCCACAGTGCCCGCGAGGGCGATCTCCCGCCTCTCGACGGGCGTGAGCACCTTCTCGGCGCTCCAGCCCTCACCCTCCGGGCGGAGGACGTGACGCTCCACGGGCGTGCGCCGGTAGGTCACCTCGAGGAGCTGGCCGTCGCGGGCCCGCGTGATCTGGAGGCGCTCGCCGGGCTGGATGCGGCGCATATCCACCTCGGCGCGCAGCGCCGTGATGATCCCGGTCGCCTCGGCCGGCCCGAGCCGGCTCCGGGAGAGCGCCTGCTCGAGGGTCTCGCCGGGCGCGAGGACGGTCTCGGTGACGATCGGCGGCGGGGGCGGGGGCGGCGGCGGATGGAAGGTCGTGGTCGCGAGCCCTCCGAGCGCCACGGCGAGCACCGCGACCGCGAGGACGACCGGGCCGGTATGGCGCATCATAATCAACATACCCAAAAAGCCGCTCGATGCCAACCCTCAATTTCGCGGGCGCCCGTCGGAGGCGGCCGGGGCCGGCCGGGAAGGGGCCGGAAAGGCTTGGGCCTGCGCGACCGCGGGGGTATAATGAGATGCGTCTGGTCGGGCACGGGGAAGCCCTCGAGCGGAAAGGACGGAGCATGAACGAAGAACGCAAGCTGGCCCTCTTCATCGACTTCGAGAACATCGCCCGCGGGATCAAGGACGCCCAGTACAAGGGGTTCGAGATCAAGCTGGTCCTGGAGCGGCTGGTCGAGAAGGGAAAGCTCATGGTCAAGCGGGCCTACGCCGACTGGAACCGCTACACCGAGTACAAGCGCCCCTTCCACGAGGCCGCCATCGAGCTGATCGACGTCCCCCAAAGCCGCTACAGCGGGAAGAACTCCGCCGACATCCGGATGGTCGTGGACGCCATGGACCTGGCCCACGCCAAGGAGCACCTCGACACCTTCGCCATCGTCTCCGGCGACTCCGACTTCTCGCCCCTGGTCTCGAAGCTCCGCGAGAACGCCAAGTACGTGATCGGCCTCGGGGTCAAGACCTCCTCCTCGGAGCTGCTGGTGGCGAACTGCGACGAGTTCATCTTCTACGAGGACCTGATCCGCGAGACCCGCAAGGCGGCCCTCAAGGGGCTCCCCGAGAAGAAGGCCGAGGCCTTCGGCCAGCTCGTGGAGGCGATCCAGGCCCTCCAGCGGGAGAACAAGGAGATCCTCTGGGGCTCCATGGTCAAGCAGACCATGATCCGGAAGAACCCCGCCTTCACCGAAAGCTACTACGGCTACTCCACCTTCTCCAAGCTCCTCGAGGACGCGGCCAAGCACAAGGTGGTCCAGCTCAAGCGCGACGAGAAGAGCGGGACCTACATCATCGCCGGCCTCGCCGAGGAGGGGCGCGCCGCGTGAGGCGGCGCAGCCTACTCCTCGTCCTTTTCCTCGCCGGCCTCGCCCTCGCCGCCCCGGCCCCGGGCCAGCAGCGTCTCCGTCTCCCTCCGGGCTTCGCCATCGAGCCTTTCGCGGAGGGGCTCGGCCCCGCCCGCTTCATGACCCTCGACCCCGGCGGCACCCTCCTGGTCTCGATCCCCCGCGCCGGGCGCGTGGTGGCGCTGCCCGACGCCGACGGGGACGGCCGGGCGGACCGGGTGGTCCCGGTGGTCGAGGGCCTCGAGCTCCCCCACGGCCTCGCCTTCCAGGGCGGCCGGCTCTACGTGGCGGAGACCGGGCGGGTCATCCGCTTCCGCTACGACCCGCGAAGCCTGAAGGTCGAAGGGCCGTCCGAGGTCGTCGTCCCGGACCTCCCGCCCCGCGGCGGCCACTGGACCCGGACCATCGCCTTCGGCCCCGACGGCCGGCTCTACGTCTCGGTCGGCTCCTCCTGCAACGTCTGCCGGGAGAAGGACCCGCGCCGGGCCGCCATCCTCAGAACCCGGCCCGATGGCCGGACCGAGCCGTTCGCCACCGGGCTCCGGAACGCGGTCGGGATCGCCTTTCACCCGGAGAGCGGCCAGCTTTGGGCCACCGTGAACGAGCGCGACTGGCGGGGGGACGACCTGCCGCCCGACTACGTGACGGTGGTGCGGGAGGGCGGGTCCTACGGCTGGCCGGACTGCTTCGCGGTCGAGGGGCGCGCGGTCCCGGACACGACCTTCGACAGCCGGGCCTCATGCCAGGGGGTCAGCCTCCCCACGGTGGAGATCCAGGCCCACTCCGCCCCGCTCGGCCTGGCCTTCTACACCGGAGAGCAGTTCCCCCCCGAGTATCGCGGCGACCTCTTCGTCGCGTCCCACGGCTCCTGGAACCGCTCGGTCCCGACCGGCTACAAGGTCTTCCGGATTCGGCTCGGCGGCCCCCGGCCCCAAGTCGAGGAGTTCGCCAGCGGGTGGCTCGTGGGGCAGCGGGCGTGGGGGCGGCCGGTGGACCTGGTGGTGGGGCGCGACGGCTCGCTCTTCCTCTCCGATGACCACCAGGGGGTGATCTACCGGATCCGCTACCGCGGCTAGACCTCGGAGGGGGGCTTCGCCCCCCTTCCGAACCTCCCCCCGGAAGTTGCGCGGGCGAAGCCCGCGCTCGGAGCGGACCACCCATCCGCGAGAGCGTGCGAACGCGCCCCCCTCCGAGGCACCTAGTCGCGGTAGACGATCACCTCGACCCGCCCCCGGTCGCTCAGGAAGGCCGTCAGGAGCCAGCTCACCAGCCCCACCACGATCGCCCCGAAGACCGAGGCCCAGAACCCTGCGACCGTGAACCCGCCCACCAGCCACGCCACGAGCTGGAGGAGGAGGCCGTTCAGGACCAGGATGAAGAGGCCGAGGGTGAGGAACGTGAGGGGCAGGGTGAGGAAGAGGAGGACCGGCCGGATGACGGCGTTCACCAGTCCGAGCACCAGGCCCGCCAGAAGGGCCGGCCCGAGGCCGGTCAGCTCGATCCCCGGGATCAGGAGCGAGGCGAGGTAGAGGGCCAGGGTGTTGATGAGGACGCGAAGGAGGAATCCCACGGAGGCCCTCCTTGGCCGGCATTCATAGCATCCAGTATCCATCCTAACACCGATCGGCGCGAAACGGGCGCCTTCGGCGCTCTGGCCGGCTTGCACCCGATGGGGGATTGCCGCTACCATAGCTCCATGCGATCCAGGGCTGGGCGGTCCGCTCCCCGACACCCCGATCCTCTTCGACGCCGGCCTTCCCCTTGAAGATCGCCGGGGGCGACGGGGCGCCCGCGCGCGTCTTCGCCCTCCTCGAGGAGTAGAGGAGGCGCGATGGTGAGGGTGGGCTTCATCGGGACCGGGCAGATGGGGCGGCCGATGGCGGAGCGTCTCCTGGCCGCGGGCTTCGCCCTCACGGTCCACGACCACCGCCCCGAGGCCGCCCGGCTCCTGCTCGCGCAGGGGGCGCGCTGGGCCGAGACCCCCGCTGGCGCGGCCGCGGGTGCCGAGCGGGTCATCACCATGCTCCCCTCCTCGGCCGAGGTCGAGGCGGTCATCCTCGGGCCCGACGGCGTCCTGGAGCAACTCGCCCCCGGCGCCATCGTCCTCGACATGTCCTCGGCCGACCCCGCCAGCACCCATCGCCTGGCGGAGCGGGTCGCGGAGCGGGGCGGGATCATGCTCGACGCCCCCGTCTCGGGCGGGGTGAAGGGGGCCCGCGAAGGGCGGCTGGCGATCATGGTCGGCGGCCCGCTCGATGCCTTCGAGGTCTGTCGGCCGCTCCTGGCGGCGATGGGGGCGAAGCTCTTCCACGTGGGCGGGCACGGCACCGGGCACGCGATGAAGGCGGTCAACAACGCCTGCTCCGCGGCGGGGCTCTTGATCACCGCCGAGGCGGTCGCGGTGGCGGTCAAGGCGGGGATCGATCCCGCCCGCGCGGTCGAGATCCTCCAGGCCGGGACCGGCCGCTCCCACGCCAGCGACTACAAGTTCCCCGAGTTCGTCCTGACCGGCCGCTTCGACGCCGGCTTCGCCCTCGGGCTTCTCGTCAAGGATCTGGACTGTTATACCCGCCTGGCCAGGGAGGTCGGGGTCCCGAGCCTGGTCGGCGGAACGGTCGCCGAGCTCTACCGTCTGGCCGTGAGCCTCGGGATGGCGGCCGAGGACCACACCGCGATCGTCCGCCTGATCGAGCGGTGGGCGGGGATCGAGCTCCGCGGACAGTCCGGGACCGAGGGCGCGGAGTCGGACGGCCGGCTGCCCGACGCCCCGGGACCGCGGTAAGGGCATCGATGCCCCAGGCCGGGAGCCCGGCCCCGACCCGCCCCTACGGCGCCCTCGCCCCCTACTTCGCGCGGGTCTACCCCGCCGACGGGGTCGCCCCCTGGTTCCACCGGGCCCTCGCCCTCGCCGGCGCCTGGGGGGTCCGGGGCGGCGCGCTCCTCGACGTGGGCGCGGGGACCTGCCGCTTCAGCCGCTTCTGGGCCCGCCACGGCTTCCGCACCGTCTGCCTCGACCGCTCCCTCCCGATGCTCCGGGCGGCCCGGCTCGGGCCCGAGGCGGGACGGCTCCACCGGGTGGCGGGCACCCTCGACTGTCTCCGGGAACGACCGCGCTTCGACGTCGTGACGGCTATCGACGACGTCGTCAACTACCTCGGCGCCGAGCACGGCTCCCTCGTCCGCTTCCTCGACTCGGCCGCCCGGCTGCTGGCCCCCACGGGCCTCCTCCTCTTCGACTTCCTCACCCCCGAGGCCCGGACGTGGTACGACCTCGACGCCACGCGCTCCACGGGCGAGGTCCGCGTCAGGAGCCGGGGGGCCTTCGATGCGGTCTCGCACCTCCTGGAAGTCACCTACGAGGTCGTCACCCGGACAGGGACGAGTCGCGAGCGGCACCGGCTGCGGCTGTTCACGCCCGCGGAGGTCGAGGCCGGGCTCCGCCGCGCCGGGTTCCGGACCCGGATCCTCACCCGCCTCCTCGGCCATCCCCCGGGGCCGGCGGAGCCGGCGTACGACGTCCTCGCGAGCCTGGAGGCCTCCCCGAGCAAGGCCGGTCGGCTCCGGCGCGTCCTCGCCGCGGGCGGTGCGGAGGCGTGATGGTCGTCGTCCACGCGGTGCTCGACTACGCCGACGATCATGCCACCCGGGGCGGACCGCACCGGGAGGCGCACCTGGCCCGGCTCTTCGAGCTGCGGGCGCGAGGCCGGGTGGTCGGGGTCGGGGTCCGACTCGGGGCGCCCAGGGCCGACATCTTCTACCGGGGCGCGACCCGGGCCGAGGTCGAGGGGCTGATCACGGCCGACCCCTACTACGCGCACGGGGTCGCGACCGGGTACACCCTCCGACCGTTCGTCCAGTTCGTCGAGCCGTGGCACCCGGCCGAGGCCAAGGTGGACGGCTCGCGGATCGCGATCATCGCCGAGGCGCCGGTGGCCGACCTCGACCTCGCCTCCCTCGTCCTCGTGGAGCTGCGGGGCCGGGGGCAGATGACCTTCGGCGGGTTCCTGGAGAAGCATGCGCTCATGGTCCTCGCCACCCCGGAGCGGGCGACCGCGGTCGGGTGGCTCGAGGAGACCGGGCTCTGGCGCGAAGCCGACCTGACCGCCTGGGAGTGGGCCTACCTCTTCTAGATGCCTCGGAGGGGGGCGCTGCCCCCTTTCCGAACCTCCCCCCGAGGGTGCGCGGGCCAAGCC
>JACPHL010000166.1 GCA_016188625.1 Candidatus Rokuibacteriota bacterium
GCGAGGTGCCCGGAGGGGCACCGGTAGTCCGCCGCGGGGAGGCCGGCTGGAGCCCGAGAGGGGCCCCGCCCGGCCTTCCCGAAGGCGGACCCGGCAGCCCCCCTCCGAGTGTTTCAGAGGACGCCGGGGACGAAGGGGAGGCCGAGGGCGAGGCC
This sequence comes from Candidatus Rokuibacteriota bacterium, assembly GCA_016188625.1. Classification (GTDB taxonomy): domain Bacteria; phylum Methylomirabilota; class Methylomirabilia; order Rokubacteriales; family JACPHL01; genus JACPHL01. Next base: position 156 of record JACPHL010000166.1, read on the forward strand.
GACCCCCCAGAGGGCGAACAGGACCCCGGCCGGCTTCGTGATCCACCCACCCCACGAGACCGCCTTCTCGGCGAACATCACCGCGCCGAGGAGGAGCATCCAGCCGAGGTTCACCCCGCCGACCGCGAACATCAGGAGCATCAGGGCCCAGCAGCACCCCACGCAGAAGACCCCGTGGCGGACCCCCAGGGCGAAGGCCGCCCACCGGCGATCTCCCCCGTGCCAGTGGCTGGCCAGGAAGCCCACCGGTGAGCGGCACTCTCTGAGGCAGCTGTACTTGAGGGGCGAGAACTGGAACAGGCCGGCGACCAGGAGGGTCGCCGCGAGGATATAGGACTCGTACGACGCGAGCCGCCCGGCCCGCTCGACCGCCTCGTGGATGACCGTGTCGCCGAGGAAGGCGACCAGCCCGAACCCGGCCCACATGACCAGGTAGCCCGCGATCAGGAGGCCGAGGTCCCGGCCGGGGCGCTCGCGCCGCCGGGTGATCGTGCGGAAGACGGTCACCAGCGGCAGGCTCGAGGGGAGCATCATCGCCACCGACATCACGAGCCACCCGGTGACGAAGATGGCGAGCCGCGCGCCGTAGGGGAGCGCGGTGGAGTCGATGGCGACCTGGTGGTCGAGGTAGCCCGCGTAGGGCGAGGCCCCGACCAGGGCCAGCGCCAGCCAGGCCCCGACCACCAGGGCCGCCATCGTGGCGGCGAAGAGGAGCCGCTCCGCCCACTCCTCTGCCGTCGCGCTCACCGCCCGAGCGTCCCGTCGCCCGACCGAGGTCCCTGGCTACGCCGCGAAGCGGAAGTCGCCCTGGATCGCGTTCCGGCCCTGGAACGTCCAGGTCATCCCGTGCTTGGGGATGTTCACTTTGTGGCTCGAGGCCTTGGCGACCCACGCCGGTGCGCCCGGGATGGTGCTGAAGATCGTGTCCGACAGGGTGGTCACCCGGCCGTCCTTGTCGGTGTAGGGCGCCAGCTCGGCCTCGACCACGTCGCCGATCTTGAGCGTCCCCTTCCCCTTCTCGAGCCGGAAGTCGAAGGGGGCGGAGTAGACGCCGACCACCTCGCCGACGAGCTGGGCCAGGTCGCCGAGCGGGCCGCCGAGCTTGCCGGCCCAGGCATCGACGAGGGCCTCCTTCTGCTGGGGGCTGGCCTTCTGGTCCACGTAGAGGGCGAGCTTCCAGTTCCCCTTCAGGATGTTGCCGGGGATGTGGGCGATCCCGGCGATGTGGAGCCCGGAGACATTGACCCCGCGGACCGTCCCCTTGTCGATCCGGTAGGCGATGAAGGCGTCGCAGGTCCCCTTGTCCGGGTCCTCGCCGATCCAGCAGGGACAGAGGACGTTGCAAGAGCAGGCCTCGAGCAACGAGCCTTGCAGTTCGTAGGCAGCCATCGCGTTCCTCCCTTCGGCCGTTCGCGTGGATCCATGGTCGCCCCTCGGTCCCCTGGGCGAGACGACGCCGCATCGCATGGGGTGAGGATACGCGACGCCGGGCGACCGGCCTTCCGTCCCGTGGAACTCTAGTGCAAATGACCTACCCTGCCCTTCTACACCGACCCGGCCGAGGGCGTCAAGGGGAAATTTCCCGCGTGGACGACACAATAACCGCACATCCGACCCGGGTGGAGACGCCTCGCCGACCCGGGTTCTCGGCGTGGCAGTTTGTCACACCCGCGCGCAGGAACGCCCCACCGGAACGGGGCGCACGGGCGGGCCGGCGGTGGAATTACGCGTTTTCCCTACGACTGGAGCAATCGACTGGCCCTGGCATCGCCCTTGCTTAAATGCGTAAACAAAGTTCAATCACCCTAGCACAAGGAGGTCAGCGATGAAGTGGATGGTGCGGATGGCTGTCGTCGGGCTCGCCCTGGCGGTCCTGGTGGGGGCGGCCTGGGCCGGGGAGGTCACCGGGAAAATCCAGAAGGTGGACCAGGAGCAGAAGATGTTCGTCCTCGAGGACGGCACCCAGCTCTTCGCCCCTGAGGGCCTCTCCCTCGAGAAGCTGAGCGAGGGGACGAAGGTGAAGGCCTCCTACGAGGAGCGGGACGGCAAGAACTGGGCCACCGCCATCGAGGTCGTCAGCGAGTAGCGTCCAACCCGGCCCCTCAGACGCCGGCCGGGCGCCCCTCAGCCCGGCCGGTGTCTTTCTGTCACCCCCGCACTCCCTCACCTCGTAAGCCAGTGCCCGTACCCCGCCCCCTCCAGGAACCGCCGGATGGCGGCGGTTGGGACGACAGAGGTCTCGCCTGGGACCGGGAATTCGACGCTCGCCCTGGGGTCGCCGCGAAGCGTCATCCGGGCGGTCCGGTACCCCTCCACCACCCCGATCAGCCGGCCGCTCGCCGCGTCGAAGACCCCGCCGCCACTCGCCCCGTAGCTGACCGAGGCATCGATCATCACCGCCGGCCCCAGCGACTCCTCCCCCCCTTCGCCCGCGCCGGAAGGGCGAGGCCATCCAGGCGGACGAGGGCCAGGTCGGCCTCCCGGGCCGTGGCGAGGAGGACGGCCTTCAGGCGCGGCCCGCGGCGTCCGCCGGGGACGACGTACAGCTCGGCGCCCTCCAGGCCCTCCAGGGAGTGCGCGGTGGTGAGGACGAAGGAGCGAGGCGGATCGGTCTCGGCGTTGATCACCACCCCCGACGAGGAGCGGAGCCTCACCCCGCCCCGCTCCGTCACGACCTGGACAGTCTGGCGGAGGATCCGGCGGATGACCTCGTCTTTGGACGGTTGCGAGGGAGCCGAGGCGCAGCCCAGGAGCGCGAGGGCGAGGCCACCCAGGAGGAGCCGCCGCGCCATCACTCCCCCGTCGCGGGGCCGCCGCGCGCCAGGAGGCGGTAGAGGGTGCGCCGGTCCACGCCCAGGATCTCCGCGGCCCGCTGCTTGTTCCCTCCCACCTCCCGCAGGACCTTGGTCACGTACCACCGCTTGACCGCCTCGAGGGTCATCCCCTCGGCGGGGAGCGCGGGGCCACGGGATGCGAGAGGGACCGACTCGATCACGAGATTCTCGGGGGTCAGGACAGGGGCCGACGAGAGCGTCGCCGCCCGCGCGATCACGTTCTCCAGCTCGCGCACGTTCCCGGGCCAGTCGTGAACCATCAGGCGCTCCACGGCCGCCGGCGCGATCCCGCGGGGCGGGGCGTTCGGCTCGCGGGCGAGCCTCTCGAGGAAGTGGTGGGCGAGGAGAGGGATGTCCTGACGGCGCTCGCGGAGCGGCGGGATCTGCATCGTGACGACGCTCAGCCGATAGTAGAGGTCCTCCCGGAACTCCTCCGCCTCCACGCGCCTCTTGAGATCCCGGTTGGTCGCGGCGAGGACCCGGACGTCCACCGGGATGGTTTCCCCGCCTCCCACCCGCCGGATCTGGCGCTCCTGGAGGACCCGGAGGAGCTTGGCCTGGAGGGCCAGCGGGAGGTCGCCGACCTCGTCGAGAAAGATGGTCCCCCCGTGGGCCGCCTCGAACAGCCCCCGCTTGGTCGTCACGGCGCCGGTGAACGCTCCCCGCTCGTGGCCGAAGAGCTCGGACTCGAAAAGGGCCTCGGGGAGCGCGGTGCAGTCCACTGGGACGAAGGGGCGGTCCGCCCTCGAGCTACCGTAGTGGATGGCGCGGGCGATCAACTCCTTCCCCGTTCCGGTCTCCCCCTGGATCAGGACGGTGGCGTCGGTCACCGCGGCCCGGGCGACCAACCGGTAGACCTCCACCATCTGCGGCGACAGGCCGACGATGTTCTCGAACCTGTACCGCTCCCGGAGCTCCTGACGGAAGCGAAGGTTCTCCTCGAGCAGGCGCCGCTGCTCGAGGACACGACGAACGACGAGCCGGATCTCCTCCATCCGGAACGGTTTCGAGAGATAGTCGTAGGCCCCGGCGCGGATCGCCTCGATGGCGGTCTCGATGGTCGCGAAGGCGGTGAGGATCAGGACGGGGACCTGCGGGCGGAGGGCCTGGAGCTGGCGCAGCACTTCGAGCCCGTCCAGGTCGGGCATACGGAGGTCCACCAGGGCGAGGTCCACCGGGACCAAGCCGGCCAGTTCGACGCACTCGCGACCCCCAGCGGCGACCCGGACCTCGTACCCCTCCTTGGCGAGGACCTCCGCGAGGAGATCCCGGGCGACAGGGTCATCGTCGGCCACCAGGATCAAGGGGGCGGGGATCACCCGGCCGCCTCCACGCCAGGGAAGGCCAGGACGAAGGTCGTCCCTTGCCCCCCCGAACTCTCCACCTCGATCGCCCCGTCGTGCTCCCGAACCATCTGCTGGGTGATGAAAAGGCCGAGCCCGACACCTTTGCCCAGTTCCTTGGTCGTGAAGAACGGATCGAAGATCTGTTTCAGGTGGTCGGGGCGGATCCCCGGCCCGGTGTCGCTGATCCGGACCTGCGCCCACTGTCGCCCGTCGCGGCGCTCCGGTCGAGTGGCGACCCTGAGGTGGCCGCCGGCCGGCATGGCATCGAGGGCGTTCACGATGACGTTCAGGAACGCCTGCTGGAGCTGCTGGGGGTCGCCGGCGACCGGCGGAAGGTCCCGGGCAAGGTCGGTCTCTACGCTCACCCGGGCCGCGGCGACCCCCGGGCTCACGAGGTCAAGGACCTCGCTGAGGAGGCTATTCAGGCCCACGGCAGTGTGCTCCCCCGCCGGGCGCCGGGTCAGGTCCTGGAGCTGCTCGATGGTCTCGCCGACGCGGAGGAGCTGGGACCGGACGATCGCGAGCCGGCGCTCGGGGGCGCCCTGGAGGACCTCGGGGGGAAGCTCTTGGCGGAGGAGCTCGAGGTGGCCGGCGATGGAGTGGATCGGGGTCCCGACCTCGTGGGCGATCATCCCCACTGTGCGCCCCATCAGGGCCAGGCGCTCGGCGTGGCGGAGGCGACGCTGGGCCTGGAAGAGGAGCTCGTTCAGGCGCCGGACCTCGGCGTAGCGCTCGGCCAGCTCCGCCGTGGCCTGCCGGACCCGCTCCTCCAGCTCCTCACTGGCCTGGGCGAGCAGCTCGAGCATCTGATTGAAGTGGTTCGCCAGCCTGCCGAACTCGTCGTTCCGGCTCAGCGCAACGCCGGTGGAGAGATCGCCCCGCTCCGCCCGCTCTATGGCCCGGAGGAACTGCCGGATCGGTCGGTCCACCACCCTGTGGACCACCAGGCCCATCAGCAGGACCACGACCAGGATCGAGGCCCCCGTGATCCCCAGCGCGGTCCAGCGGATCTGGGCCGCCAGGCGGTCGGCCTCCACCAGCGAGAACTCGACCGCGACGGCCCCGGCCACAGCTCCTTCCAGGAGGATGGGGGCGACGACTTCCCAGCTCCGGCCCTCGGGCTTGGCGACGAGCTGAGCGACCACCCGGCCGCGCTCGAGCTCTCTGACCTGGTGGAGCGTGAGCGGGGGACGCCAGGCGGGGTCGCTGGAGGCCAGGAGCCGGACCCAGGGCCCTCCGAAGGCCAGGAAGTCGATGTTCTGGACGTTGGCCCGGGCCTCCCGGATCCGCTCGATCTCCAAATCGAGAAGCCGGGTGTTCTCGAACTCGCGACGGTCCCCGATGGTGGCGGCGACCTCGCGGGCGAAGGTGATGGCGCGCCGGCGGAGGTCGGTCTCGACCCACCGCTCGGAGAGGTGGAGCGAGGCGGCGGTGAAGGCGAAGGAGACGGTGACCAGGAGGAGGAGGCTCGAGAGGATGAGCTTGCTCCGAACGCTCAGGCGAGGCCGCATGGGGGACGACCCACTGGCCCCTTATACCCCGAGGATGGGGGCCGGTCAACCCCTTTCGGCCCCGTGCTACAGTGGCATCATGGAGCCTCCCGAGCCGGGGAGCAGAGCGGTGGACCGGCCCATCGAGGTGATCGCCTACGCCGGCGGGCGGGGCGAGGAGCGGCCCCGGGCGGTCCGATCGGCCGGGAAGACCCTCGGGGTCTCGGCGGTGCTCGAGGCCTGGATCGAGGCGATGCCCGAGCCCGGCGCGGGGACCCGGCGCTGGTTCCGGGTCAGGCTCGAGGACGGCCGGACCCTGGCCGTCTACTACGATGAGGCCCTCGACGGCTGGTTCTGCCGGGAGCCGTCCTGACCGGCCTGACCTTCGGCTCGCGGATTGGCTGGTCCGCTCCGAGCGCCGGCTTCGCCGGCGCAACCTTAGGGGGGAGGTTCGGAAGGGGGGCGTTAGCCCCCCTCCGAGAGGAAGGCGCGAGCGCACAGCGTTACTCGGACGGGCTCCTAGCCGGCGAGGGAGGCCAGGTCCAACCCCTCGTCCTCGAGCTGGGCTTGCGTGAGCGGCCTGCCGCTCCGGATCAACTGCTCGAGGGCGTCGCGCTCGGGCTGCTCACCGTTCACCTGGAAGTAGGCGACCAGCCGCCCGCCCCGGAGGTAGCAGGCCGTGAACCGCCGCGCCTCGGTGTCGCCGCGGAGGGCGATGGCCTCGTACTCGGTCTCGTCCCCGGCCGACTCGATGTGGAGATCGAAGGTGTCGGACCAGAAGTAGGTGAGCAGCTCGTACTCGGCCGGCTGGCCGGCCATGTTCTGGGCCGCCAGCCCGCCGCCGTACTGGGCGTGCCCCCAGTGCTCGACGCGCCGGCGCCGGCCGAAGACCGGGTCCGTGTAGACGGCGAGGTCGCCGGCCGCGAAGATGTCGGGGTGGCCCGTCCGCATCTGCCGGTCCACCACGATCCCCCGGTCCAGCTCGATCCCCGCCCCTTCCGGGACGACCTCCAGCGGCAGCTCGGTCCCGATCCCGACCACCGCCAGGTCGCCGGGGAAGGTCTGCCCCGACGTGGTCCTCACCGCCCGGACGACCCCGCCGGCGCCCTCGAAGGCGGCCACCGCGTCGCCGAAGGCGAACTCCACGCCCCGGCCGCGGTAGTGCGCCTCGAAGATCGCGGCGACCCGCCGGTCGAGGACGCGGGGCCAGAGCCGGTCGGCGACGTCGAGCACCGTCACGGCGATCCCCCGCTCGGCCAGGGCGGCGGCCACCTCCATCCCGATGAACCCCGCCCCCACCACGACCGCGCGGCGGGCCTCGGCCATGGCCGCCCGGATGGCGCGGGAGTCGTCGAGCGCGCGGAGGTAGAAGACCCCGCCGAGGCCGCCGCCCGGCGCCTCGAGCCGCCGCGGCCGGGCGCCCAGGGCGATGAGGAGCTTGCCGTAGCCGATGGGTGGCCCGCCGTCCGCGGAGACCGTCTTGCCCCGGGGATCGATCCCGGTGACCCGCCGGCCCAGGAGGGGGGTCACCCCGTGGCGGTCGTAGTACCCCCGGTCATGGTAGCGGAGCTTCGGCTCCTCCATCTGCCCGCGGAGGAACTCCTTGGAAAGCGGGGGGCGGTCGTAGGGGAGCTCGGCCTCGGCGCTCAGCAGGCCCACCCGGTCGCCCTGCTTGAGCCGGACGAGCTTGTCCACGGCCGCGATCCCGGCCACGCCGCCGCCGAGGATCAGGTAGGGGAATGCCGACGCCGCAGCCATCTCCGCCTCCTATCGTCACCGCCTGGCGGCATACAGGACGGCGATGATGGTCATGCTGTCCACGATCTCTCCCGAGAGGACCATCCGAAGGGCTTCCTCGAAGGGGAAGGGACGGACCTCGATGAACTCCGTCTCATCGGAGGGAAGCTCGACCCTCACCATCTCCTCCCCCAGGAAGAGGTGGGCGGTCTCGTCCATGACGCTCTTGCTGGTGTGGTACGTGCTCACGCGGACCAGCCGCCCCGCCCGGTAGCCGATCTCCTCCGCGAGCTCTCGTTGGGCCGCCTCCTCGATCGACTCCGCGGGGTGCACCCCTCCCGTGGGCATCTCCCACGTTACCCGGCGGGCGACGTACCGGTACTGTCGGACCAGGAGGACGGTGTCGGGATCGAGGAAGGGGAGGACGCCCACGCACTCTCCGCAGCTGACGACTCCATAGATGGTGGTCCGCCCATCGGGGAGCTCCACCAGGTCCTCGCGGAGGGAGAGCCATGGGTTGCTGTAGATGGGTCTCGTGGACAGGGTCGTCCAGGGGGTCTCCGACAGCTTGCTCATCCTCCACGCTCCATGAAGAATCGCCGGGTGTGCCGGGGTCCGCCCCCCTGCCTCTCCAGCGAAGCCCTCAAGCGCTCGAGATCAGCCGGGGTATCGACGTCGAACCAGGGCGGGAGGTACGCGGCCTCCAGCCCCTTCGCCTCGACTCGCCGGACGGTCTCCGGGAGCACCCGGGCCGTGCTCCACGCGATCTCCTCGAACAGCTCACGGTGCGGCGAGCGCAGTCCGATCAGGTAATAGCCGCCGTCCTCGCTCGGCCCCAGGACCACATCGACCCGCGGGGTCGCGATGAGGTCGAGTGCCCGCTGTAAAAAGCCCGTGGGCAGCGTGGGCGTGTCGCTATCGATGAGCAGGACCGCCGCATAGCCCTCCGCGAAGAGCCGATCGAAGCTGTTGGCCAGCCGGGCCCCCAGATCAACCCCCTGCTGCGGGACGAGGGCGAAGCCCGGGGCCAGCTCCTCGAACACCGCCCTCCCCTCGACCGGCGTGTAGGCGATGGCCGGGTGCGCCCCCCTGAGCATCCCGACCTGCTCGATCTTGTCGAGGAGGAAGCGGCGGTACAGCTCGGCCGCTTCCTCGGTGGACAGGGGAGGGCAGAGCCGGGTCTTGACCTCCCCGGCCCGGGGCGTCTTGGCCATGATCGCGACCGCGGCCCGGACCACCTCAGGCACTCGCCGGTTTCACCATCATCGCGAACCGGCCGGGTCGAGGTGGACGACGACCGCCCGCGCCAATCGACCGCTGACGTTCCTGACGTTGTGCTCCACCCGCGCGGGCTTCCAGTAGACCCGACCGGCCTTGAGCGCGCGGGTCTCACCGTCCCGCAGGACCTCCTCGAGCTCCCCCTCGAGCACCACGAACACGGCGGGGCCGGGGTGGCTGTGGCGACCGGTCTCGGCGCCCGGCTCCCAATGGTCGTGCCTCACCTGCACGCGGGCGGGCCTGGGGATCTCGGCCGTCGAGAGGTCGAGCAGGGTCTCCGCCCACATGCGGGGTGTCGCCTGGCTGCCGACCCGCTCATGAGCAATTCCAAGGGCAAACGCGACGAGCACGCAGAGGAGGACAAGGGTGCGTTTCATGACTCCCTCACCGCTCTACTTCGAATCCCCCCTCGATCTGCCCCCGGCAGTCCTGGCCCCGATACTCCCCGAGGAGCCGGCCCCCCTCGATCCTGACGCGCCCCTCGCCACGCCCCGGACATTTCTCGACCGCCGATTCGAGGACGAAGGTGCCGCTCCC
>JACPHL010000155.1 GCA_016188625.1 Candidatus Rokuibacteriota bacterium
GATGGAGCCGCCACCGGCCCCGATGGTGTCGATGTCGATGATGGGGATCTTCACGGGGTAGCCCGCGAACTTCCCGTCCGAGGTGACGGTCGGGATCCCCCCCTCGATGACGCCGATGTCGAAGCTCGTCCCGCCCATGTCCACGGTGATGAGCTTCCGATCCCCCGTGAGCCGGCCGATCCAGGCCCCGGCCATGACCCCGCCGGCCGGCCCGGAGTTCACGGTCTTCACGGCGGCCGTCCGCGCCGCCTCCGCGGTGATGCTGCCGCCGTTGGCCTGCATGATCCTGAGGTCCACCTCGCCGTACTTCGCCGCGAGCCGCTCGAGGAGCTGGGCGAGGTAGCGCTCCACCACCGGCTGGAGGTAGGCGTTGAGGACCGCGGTTGAGGTCCGCTCGTACTCGCGGAACTCCGGGGCAACCTCGGAGGAGAGGGAGAGCGAGGTCTCGGGGAGGAGCGCCCGGCAGAGCTCCCGGACCCGCTGCTCGTGGGCGGGGTTGAGGAAGGAGAAGAGGAGGCTGACGGCGACCGCCTCGACCCCTTCCGCCTTGAGCGTCTCGACCGCCGCCCGGGCCGTCGCCTCGTCCAGCGGCGTAACGACCTCGCCCTGGCTCCCGACCCGCTCCCGGACCTCGCGCCGGAGGTGGCGGGGGACGAGGGGGGGCGGGTTGTCCACGAAGAGGTCGTAGAGCCCCTCCTTGGGACGCTGGATCCTGCCGATCTCCAGGACGTCGCGGAACCCCTCGGTGGTGAGGAGGCCGGTCCGGGCGCCCTTCCGCTCGATGAGGGCGTTGGTCCCGATGGTGGTCCCGTGGACGAGGTAGCGGAGCGCCCGGGCGGGCCGGCCGGCCAGCGCCAGGACCTTTTCGATCCCGGCCAGGACGCCGTCGGCGAGGGCCTTGGGGGTGGTGGGGACCTTGGTCATCCAGATCCGGCCGCTCCTGTCGTCCACCAGGACGAGGTCGGTGAAGGTCCCGCCCACGTCGATCCCGATGCGCATAGCCAGCCCCTACCGCGGGTCCTGTCAGATCACCTTGGCGTCACGGAGACGGCGGATCCGCTCCACCGGGTAGCCGAGGAGCCCGGTGAGGATCCCCTCGGTATGCTCGCCCAGGGCGGGCGGCGGCGCGAGCGGTCGCGACACGCCCGAAGGCCTGATGGGGACGCCCAGGGTCGGGAGCCGGCCGAGCTTCGGGTGCTCCAGATCCGCCACCATCCCGCGAAGGCGCACCTGGGGGTCGCTCAAGACCTGGTCCACGCGCTGGATCGGCGCGACCGGGACCCCTTCGGCCCGCAGCACGGCGAGCCACTCTTCGGTCCCCTTCTCCGCCAGGAGCGCCTCCAGGATGGGGAGCAGCTCCGCCCGGTGCTCGACGCGCCGTTGATTCCCGTCGAAGCGGGGGTCGGCGGCGAGGTCCAGGCGGCCGAGCGCCCGGCAGAAGGCGACCCAGAACTTCTCGGAGAAGACCGCCACCGCGAGGTGCCCGTCCCGGGTCCGGAAGGCCTGGTAGGGGACCACCGAGGGGTGGCCGGAGCCGACCGGCCCGGGGACCCGGCCGTCGGCCCAGAAGAACTGGGCGAAGTAGGTGAGGAGCGAGACCTGGCAGTCGAGGAGCGAGAGATCCACCTGGCACCCCTGGCCGGTCCGGTCCCGCCGGTAGAGCGCGCCGGCCACGGCGAGGGCGCCGAAGAGCCCGCCCGCCAGGTCGCCCATGGGGAGCCCCATCCGGAGCGGCGGCCGTCCCTCCTCGCCGGTGAGGCTCATCGCCCCACCCATCGCCTGAAGCGCGAGGTCGAAGGCCGGCCAGTCGCGGTACGGGCCCTCCTGCCCGTAGGCCGAGAGCGAGCATGTGATGATTTTTTCATTGATTTGGCTGATAGTTTCGTGATCACAGATGAGACGTTCCATCACGCCTGGCCGGAAGTTGTCCCAGACCACGTCGGCGACCCGGACCAGATCGTAGAAGACCTCCCGCCCTTCAGGGCGCTCGAGGTCGAGGGTGAGGCTCTTCTTGTTCCGGTTGATGGCGAGGAAGTAGGCGCTCTCGCCGTCGAGGAACGGCGGACCCATGGAGCGCATCGGGTCGCCGCCGGCCGGCTCTTCGATCTTGAAGACCTCGGCCCCCAGGTCGGCCAGGAGCATCGAGCCGTAGGGGCCGGCCAGCATCCGAGAGAGGTCCAGCACGCGGACGCCGTCGAAGAGCATCTTCAGAAGACCAGGGGCTCTTTGTGCTCGCCGAAGACCTCGCGGAGGGCCCCGGCCATCTCCCCGAGCGTCGCGTAGGCGCGCACCGCCTCCAGGATGGCCGGTAGCAGGTTGGCGGTGCCCCGCGCCTCGTCCCGGAGCCTGGCGAGCGCCCGCCCCACCGCGTCATTGTCCCGCTCGCGGCGGAGCCTTCCGAGCTTGGCGACCTGGGCGCGGGCCGCCTTCGGGTCGAAGGCGTAGAGCTCGAGGTCGGGCCGGGCCTCGCGCTCGGCCTCGGGGGCGACGTGGCGGTTGACCCCGACCTTCGGGTACTCGCCCGAGAGGAGCTTCTGCTCGAACAGGTACGCCTGGCGTGCGACCTCGGCCTGGATCGCCCCGGACTTGACGGCCTCCACGATCCCGCCCAGCCGCTCGAGCCCGGCCAGCTCCTCCAGGATCTTCGCCTCCATGGCGTCGGTGAGGGCCTCGACGAAGTAGGAGCCGGCCAGCGGGTCCGCGGTGTCGGTCACCCCGGTCTCCTCGGCGCAGATCTGCATGGTCCGGAGCGCGAGGAGCTGGGCCTTCGGCGAGGGGATCGTGTAGGCCTCATCGTAGGTCGGGAGCGCCATGGTCTGGGCGCCCGCCAGGGCCGCGGCCAGCGCGTAGTAGGCGCCGCGGATCAGGTTGTTCTCCGGCTCCTCCACCGTGAACCCCGACCCGCCGCCGCCGATCAGGGTGCGGAGCATCATCGAGCGCGGGTCCCTCGCCCCGAAGCGCTCCCGCAGCATCCGGGCGTAGAGGCGGCGGCCGGCCCGGAACTTGGCGATCTCCTCGAAGAGGCGCCCCCAGCAGGTGAAGTTGAAGGAGAGCCGCGGCGCGAAGGCGTCGATGTCGAGCCCGCGGGCGAGGAGCCGCTCGATGTAGGCGGCGACGATGGCCAGCCCGTACGCCATCTCCTGGGCGGGAGTGCAGCCGGCCTCGCGGATGTGGTAGCCGCAGACCGAGATCGGGTTGACCCGTGTGGCCTCGCGGGCGCAGAACTCGGCCAGATCCGCCACCAGCCGGAGCGAGGGCTCCACCGGGTAGACCCAGGTCCCGCGGGCGATGAACTCCTTCAGGATGTCGTTCTGAGGGGTGGTGACGATCCGGTTCCACGCCACCCCCTGCCGCTCGGCGACCACCAGGTACATCGCCTGGATGATCGCCGCCATGGAGTTGATGGTGAGGGAGACCGAGACCCGGTCCAGCGGGATGCCGTCGAAGGCCTCCTCCATGTCGGCGAGCGAGTCCACCGCCATCCCGACCCGTCCCCCCTCCCCCTCGGCGCGGGGATCGTCGGAGTCGAGCCCAAGTTGGGTCGGGAGGTCGAAGGCGACGTTGAGGGCGTCCTGGCCGTGGGCCATCAGATATTTGAAGCGCGCGTTGGTCTCGGACGGCGTCCCGAAGCCGACGTACTGGCGCATCGTCCAGACCCGGGCCCGGTACATGGAGGGGTGGATCCCGCGGGTGAACGGGTACTCCCCCGGGTTGCCGAGCTTCCGGGCGTAGTCGAAGCCGGCC
>JACPHL010000156.1 GCA_016188625.1 Candidatus Rokuibacteriota bacterium
GGGCACGGCCGGACCAGCCTGGACTCCCATCAGGCCCTCCCCACCGTCGAGGCCGCGGCGAGCCGGTTCCTGGAGGCGGGGGGCGACCTCGCCCTGATCTGCCGGTCGGGCGAGCATCAGCTCGCGGCCGCGCGCGCGATCCGTCGCCTGCGGGACGCCGGACGGCTCGCGGAGGAGGAGGCCCGCCGGGCACGCCGACGCGCGGCCTGGGGCCGGCTCGGCCCCGCCCAGGGCCCTAAAGTCATCGGGGCACCCGAGCACCGGGCCCTGGCCGAAGAGGTCAGGCGGCGCGCGGGCGAGGCGTTCCGCTGAAGGGCCCCGAGGCGCTCAGGGCCCGGAGGGCCGGCGGCGGAGGACGCCACCGGCCTTGACCCCGGTCGGGGTGCTCGCCTCCACAGCCACCCGGCCGTTCACGAGGACGGCGTGGATCCCCTCCGGAAACTGCCAGGGGGCCTCGTAGGTCGCCCGGTCGCGGACGGCCACCGGGTCGAAGAGGACCAAGTCCGCAGCCAGGCCCGGGCCCAGGCAGCCCCGATCGACGAGCCCGAGCTTCCTCGCGGGGTCGGAGGTCATCTTCCGGATCGCGACCTCGAGGGGGAAGAGCCGCTCCTCCCGCGCCAGGGCCCCGAGGACCCGGGCGAACGTCCCGAAGGTGCGCGGGTGGGGGTGCCCGCGCCCCAGCGGGCTGTCCGGACTCCTGCAGCCGGAGTCCGAGCCGATCATGACCCACTCCCGGCTGAGGATCCGGCGCAGGTTCGCCTCGGACATCGAGAAGTAGATCGCCTCGACCCGGAGCTCCTCGGCGGCCAGGAGGTCGAGGACGAAGACGGCCGGCCGCTGGCCGGCGCGGGCCGCGGCCTCATCCACCGAGAGCCCCTGGTAGACCCGGTGGGGCTCGAGGGTGACCTCCGCGATCATGACCGTCCCCCAGTACGCCGCCGGCCGTGCCTCGAGCTCGGCCAGGAGCCGCGCGCGCGCATCGGGCTCGCGGAGCCGGGCCACCTGCTCCTTGCGCGAGCCCTCCAGCGCCCAGCGGGGGAGGACCGCGTCGAGCCCCGTGTTGGCCGCCGTGTAGGGGTAGCGGTCGGCGGTCACCGCGAGCCCCTCGGCCCGGGCGGCCTCGATCAGGGCCAGGGCCGAGTCGAGCTTCGCCCAGTTGCCCTCGCCGGAGGTCTTGAGGTGGGAGATCTGGAGCGGGATGCGGGCGGAGCGGGCGATCCCGATGATCTCGGCGAGCGCCTCGAGGAGGCCGTCCCCCTCGCTCCGGATGTGGGCGGCGAGGAGGCCGCCCGCCTCCCGGACGGCGCCGGCCAGGGCCGCGAGCTCCCCAGGAGGGGCGAAGCACGCCGGGCGGTAGACGAGCCCGGTCGAGAGCCCGAGGGCCCCCTCGGCCATGCCTCGCCGGGCTGCGGCCTCCATCGCCTCCAGCTCCTCGGGCCGGGCGGCCCGCGCGCTCCCCCCCATCGCCGAGCCGCGCAGGGTGTTGTGCCCCAGGAGGAGCCCGAAGTTGACCGCGAGCCCGGCCGCCTCCAGGTGGCGGAAGTACTCCCCCACCCCCTGCCAGGGGCAGTCCAGGCCGTAGACCTCGCGGTAGCCCTCGACCCGCTCCTCGCGCCACGCCCCCCAGATGGGGGCCGCGGCGTAGCCGCAGTTGCCGCCGATCTCGGTGGTGACGCCCTGGCGGAGGGAGGAGTCCGCCCCCGGGGCGAGGAGGAGATGGTAGTCGGAGTGGGAGTGGATGTCGATGAAGCCCGGCGCCGCGACGAGGCCGTCGGCGTCGATCGTCCGCCGCGCCCGGCCCGGCGGGACCCGCCCGATCTCGGCGATCCGGCCCTCCGCGACGCCGAGGTCCGCGGTGAAGGCGGCCCCCGCGGAGGCCAGGCGGGCGATGACCCGACCCAGCTCCTCCAGGCTGAAGGGCTTGGGGAGCACCTCGACGCGCCCGAGCCCGGCCAGCCGCACCCGGTCCATCTGGTCGCCCCAGCCGGTGACGAAGAGGATGGGGACCTCCGGGTGGACCCGCCGGGCGACCCCGGCGATCTCCCAGCCCGAGTGGCCGGGCAGGCTGATGTCGGTCAGGAGGAGATCGTAGGTCGCCTCCGCGGCCAGGCGGATCCCCTCCACCCCGTCGCGCCCCAGGATGACCGCATGCCCCCGCCCGCGCAGGGCCTCTTCGATCACCTCCCGGACCTCCTCCTCGTCCTCGACCACCAGGATCCGGAGCGGGCCGAGCTCCCGCGCCGCGGCCGGGGCCTCCGCCTCGCCGAACGGGAGGCGGACGGTGAAGGTGCTCCCCTGCCCCGGCTGGCTCTCGGCCGTCAGCTCCCCGCCGTGGCGCTGGACGATCCCGTAGGCCGCCGCGAGCCCGAGCCCGGTGGCCTTGGGCCCTTTGGTCGTGAAGAACGGCTCGAAGACGCGCCGGCGGACCTCCTCCGGCATCCCGACCCCGGTGTCCCGCACCCGGACCTCGGCCTCCCCCTCCGCCGGCCGAAGCGTCACCTCGAGGGTCCCCCCCTGGGGCATGGCGTCGAAGGCGTTGAGGAAGAGGTTGACGAAGAGCTCGCGGAGCTCGCTCGGCTCGCCGACGACGGCCTGGACCGGCTGGAAGTCGGTCACGACCTGGTAGGAGGTCCCGGTCGCCTGGGCCTCGCTCTCCCAGCGGCCGCGGGTGAGCTCGAGGGCGTCGGTCAGGAGGTCGGCCAGGTGGACCTGGACGCGGGCGGCGCTCTGGCGGACCCGGGCGAACTCCTGGATCCGCCGGACCGTCTGGGCCCCCTCCTGGGCGAGCCGCTCGATGACCCCGAGCCCGTGCCGGGTCTTCGGCTCCTCGACCTGGCGGAGGAGGAGCTGGGCGCGGCCGAGGATCCCGGCCAGGAGGTTGTTGAACTCGTGGGCGAACCCCGAGGCCATCTCGCCGAGGGCCAGGATCCGCTCTGACTGGATCTGCCGCTCCTGGGAGGTCTGGACCGCCTCGAGGGCCCGCTTCCGCTCCGCGTAGAGCTCGGCGTTGACGATGGCCAGGGCGGCCAGCCCCCCGAGCGCGGTCAGGAGCTTGACCTCGACGTCGGGGAAGTCGTGGGGCCGCCGGTAGAAGACGCTCAGGACCCCGACGAGCCGCCCCTCGCCGACCCGGAGCGGGATCGCGCCGTAGGCCTGGAGCCCCTCCCGGCGCGCCCACGCCTTGTTCTTCACCCGGGGGTCCTCCTGGAAGCTCGGCAGGAAGACCGGTTGGAGCTGCTGGCCGACCCACCCCACCATCCCCTCCCCCAGGCGGAAGCTCCTGTGTGCCCGGTCGTCGGACTCCTCGAGCCCGTAGTCGGCCCGGACGGCCATGCTCTGGGTCGCCTCGTCGAAGACCGCGAGGCTGGCGGCGTCCGCCCCCAGGACCCCGGCCGCCCCCGCCGCGACCGCTCGGAAGACCTCGGGCTCCTCCAGCGAGCCGATGATCGATCGGGCGATCTCGGCCAGCGACTGGAAGGCCGAGGCGGACCGCTTGGCCTCCTCGAGGAGCCGGGCGTGCTGGATGGCGAGGGCCGCCGAGCCCGCGAAGGAGGCCAGGAGGTCCAGCTCCTCGGCGCTGAAGATGTACGGGATGCGGGTGAAGAGGTTCAGGACCCCCAGGACGTCCTCCCCCACCAGGAGCGGCACCCCGGCGTAAGAGGCGATCCCCTCCCGATCGAGCCAGGTCGTGTCCAGGACGCGGGGGTCGGCCCGGACATCCACCACCGCGAGGGCCCGCCGGTCCCTCAGCACCGTCCCCTGCAGCCCCTCGTCCGAGCGGGCGGCCTTGACGCCCACGTCCTGCGCCCCCGCCGCGGCCACCAGGGTGAGGGCCCCCCCGGGCTCGAGGAGCCAGAGCTTCGCCACGGCGTCGCCGATCAGGGCGCTCGCCTCGCGGACGATCCGATCGAAGAGGACCTCGGGGGATCGCTCCCGGTTCAGGGCGTGGGTGATGCTGAGGAGGGTAGCGAGCCGGCCCTCCTGGAGCCGACGGCGCTCCACCAGGTCCCACAGGACCCGGGCCGCCCGGGCGCCGATCACCTCCACCCCGGCAGGGGCGACCGCCCGGAGGGCCTCCAGCACCTCGGGCCGCCCCGTGACCTCGAGGATCAGGTCGATCGGGAAGCGG
>JACPHL010000161.1 GCA_016188625.1 Candidatus Rokuibacteriota bacterium
TTTGCGGTCCCGCAGCGGAGCCGCGCGAGGTGCCCGGAGGGGCACCGGTAGTCCGCCGCGGGGAGGCCGGCTGGAGCCCGAGAGGGGGCGCCGCCTGGCCCTGGGGGCGGATGAGAATGAAAAGCGCCTGACCGGGCTGACGGTAGCGGGGCGCGCAGGGGCTCAGGCGATGACGAAATCGAGCCGGCGGTGGGCCTCGCGGAGCGCGGCCTCGACCGCCTCGGGGGTCTCGGCCCGCGCGAAGAGGAAGCCGAGGTAGGCTGCCCCCTCGGGGAGGGGGATCAGCTCCTGCCCGAGATGGGCGGTCACGGCGACCTCCTCGACCCCCGGGACCGCCTTGGCCGCGTCCTGCCCCCGGACCTCCCTGAGGGTCCCGCGGCGCGGGATGGGGAGCATCATCACCCCCGCCGCCCGGCGCTCGCGCTCGAGGGAGGGGATCTCCATCCCGAGGGCGTGGCGGAGGATCAGCTCCTCGAGCGAGAGCCCGGTGCCGAAGCGAAGGGTCCGGGAGCAGAGCCCCCCGATGGAGCGTGCGGCGATCTCGATGACCCAGGGGCCGTCCTGGTTCCACCTGAGCTCGGCGTGGACCGGGCCCTCCCGGAGACCGAGGGCCCGGGCCGCCCCGGCCGTCGCGGCGGCGAGCTCGGCCTGGACGTCGGCGGGGAGGCGCGAGGGCGTGATATAGATCGTCTCCTCGAAGAACGGCCCCTCCAGCGGATCAGGCTTGTCGAAGAGCGCCAGCACCTGGAGCTCCCCCTTCAGGAGGAGCCCCTCCAGCGCCACCTCCTCCCCCGGGACGAAGGCCTCGACGAGATACTGACGGGCGGCCTCGCCGCCGCGCTCGGCGACGTCCGGGATCTCGAGGATCGCGGCGAGCCGCCGGACCGCCGCGACGAACCCGTCCGGCTCATCGGCCCGAATGACCCCCCGGCTCGCCGAGAGGAAGAGCGGCTTGACCACGCACGGGTAGCCCACCCTGGCGGCGACGGCCCCCGGGTCCTCGTCGAGAGAGCAGAGGGTGTAGTGCGGGACCGGGACCCCGGCCCGGGCCAGGAGCGCCCGCATCAGGTGCTTGTCCCGCGCGGCGGCCGCCGAGGCGACCGAGTTGTGGGGCTGGCCGAGGGCGGCGGAGATGGCGGCCGCCACGACCGTGGTGTCGTCGTCCACCGGCACGACGGCGTCGAGCGGGTGGGCCCTGGCGAACGCGGCGGCCTCGCGGGCGGCCGCGGCCGGGTCGAGGAAGTCGAGCGCCAGCAGCTCGTCCGGCCGCTCAGCCGCCAGCGCGTTGGCTCGCTCCGAGGCGACCACGACCTCCACGCCGAGCCCCAGGGCCGCGGCGAGGAAGTCCTCCGTGCGGTAGGTCCGGGTGGGCAGGAGGAGGAGGATGCGCGGCATGGCAGTCCACTCCGAGCGCCGGCTTCGCCGGCGCAACCTTGGGGGGAGGCTCGGAAGGGGGGCAAAGCCCCCCTCCGAGGACTTACCCCTTGGAGGGCGAGTAGTAGGGGTTCGCGCCGGCCGCGTGGTCGGTGACGTCCAGGATCTCGGTGACCTCGGGGACCTCCTCCCGGATCATCCGCTCGATCCCCTGCTTCAGGGTGATGTCGGCGGCCCCGCACCCCTGACAGCCGCCCCCCATCTGCAGGTAGACGCTGTTGTCCTTGACGTCGAGGAGCTGGACAAACCCACCGTGCATGGCCACCGCGGGGTTGATCGCGGTGTCGAGCAGGTTCTGCACCTTGGACCTGATCTCGGTCTCTCCGATCTCTGGCATGGTTTCTCCTCCCCCTTTCTTCGTTTTCTCACTCCACCAACCGAACAGCCCCATGCGCCTCCGCTCCTGGCAAGCCCTCAGACCCCCTGGTGCATCAGCGGCTCGAGAAGGCCGAACTGGCCTTCGGTCGGCTCCGCTCAGCAGAACCAGGGCTCGGTCAGCCGCGGCGGCCGCCGGCGCTCCGGGGCCAGGCGCATCGCCAGCTCGACGGGCACCCGATCGCCGCGGGCCGCCAGGGCGAGGGCCTCCACCCGGGCGAACGTCACCGCCGGGTCCTCGCCGCTCCGGGCGCCCGCCTCGACGGCCCGGCTGACGTCCTCGTGCAGGCGGTCCATCCGCGGATCGGGGTGCGTCCAGCGGTAGCTGAAGGCCGCCTGGTCGAGCGGCCCCAGGTACGGCCGGATCGCCGGCCGGTCGAGCAGCAGCGAGCCCGGCGGAACCAGGAGCCGGATGGCGTACTGCACCGGGTCCACGTGGTCGATGAGCGCCTCGCCCTCGACGAACCCGAGCATGTCGAGGTAGTCGTCCAGGGTCGTCCACGGGGTGAACGGGACCCAGGTCGGCCGGAACGCGATCCCGGCGTCCCGGACGATCCGGAGGGCCTCGAAGACGTCGGCCCGGGTGTGCCCCTTCGCCAGGGTCGCCAGGACGGTGTCGCTCAGCGACTCGACCGCCGAGACCATGAAGACGCAGCCGAGCGCCCCGAGCTCCGGGAAGATGGCGCGCCGCTCCAGGATGTGCTCGACCTTGGCGGTGAAGTCGAAGGAGAGCCCCGGGAACTCCGCGTGCATGGCGCGGACGATGGCGAGGGAGTGCCCGGGCCCGTTCAGGAAGTCGGGGTCCCCGAAGGTGATGTGGACCGCCCCGGCGGCGACCAGCCGCCGGATGTCCTCCAGGACCACCTCCCGGGGGACCACGAAGAACCGGCCGCCGTAGACCGGCGGGATCGGGCAGTGGAGGCAGTGGTGCAGGCACCCCCGGCTCGCCTCCACATAGCCGACCAGCCCCCGGCCGCCGTCCCTCTCCAGCCTGGCGTACCGGTCGAGGGGCGGCAGCCCGCCCCGGCTCGGGACCGCGAAGGGGAGGCGCTCGAGGAACGGGCCGGAGGGGCCGGCGGGCCGGTGGACCCCCTTGATCCGGTCGGCGCGCCCCTCCCCCAGGGCCTGGACGAGGCCCACGAGGGGGACCTCGAACTCGCCGCCGATCACCGAGTCGGCGCCGTGCGCGAAGAGGTACTCGGCGTTGAGCAGGGCGTAGAGCCCGTAGAAGCAGACATGGCAGGTCGGGTTGACCCGCCGGACCTCCTCGGCCGCCCGGACGCCCAGCCGGAGCGCCGTGTGCATCGGGACCGAGATTCCCACGAAGCGGGCGCGGGCCAGACGGTCCCGGTCCAGGCGCTCGACGGCGATGTCCAGCGCCTCGGGCGCGTAGCCGGCCCGCTCCAGGAAGGCCTTGGGCGAGGCGATCCCGAGCGGCTGGTGCCCCAGCTCGTAGCAGGAGATCAGGAGGACGGCGCCCGGCCGCCGCAGCGCGCCATCCCGCCGTTCGCGGGCTCGAGTCGGGATCACAGAGGACACGGTGGTGCTCCTGAGGTCGTCAACGTTTACAGTGTCCCACAGGCCCCGGGGGGCGTCAAGGCCGGGGCGCCCACCCCGGGCGATCCGTGGTAAAGTCGATCGAGCGGCCGCGGGCCCGGCCCGCCGCCGACCCCCACAGGCGAGATGCGAGAGCTTCGGGAAGGCCTCCTGGAGAGCATGGCGCGGATGACGGCCGAGGTGCCGCCGGGCCTTCGGGACAGCCCCGAGGGGCGCGAGCTCCGACAGGCCCTCGACGCCGTGGCGGGCTCGCTCCCCGAGCTGCTCCAGGATCCCCCGGACACGGCGGCCGCCACCCTCCTCAGCTGGACGGTCGCGGCCCCGGCCCTCCGGGCCCCGGCCGCGGTCCTCGCCCTGGCCGCCCTGGCCGAGCGCCCGGCCGCCCGACCCCGGGCCCTCGAGCTGGCCCTGGCCCTCGCCGCGCGAGGCCAGGACCCGGCGGTCGAGCCCCCGCTTCACGGGGTCCGGCTCGCCCCGCGCCAGACCGGCCTCGACGAGGACGTCATCCTCCTCGGGGTCCCGCAGGTCAAGCTGCCGACGCGGATCGGCCTGGTGGCGCTGGACGGGGTCAGGCGGTACTTCGCCGAGCTCCACCGCCCCCGGCCCGCCCAGCGCGCGATCGACGTGGGGACGGGGAGCGGGGTCCTGGCGATCGTCGCGGCGAAGCACCTCCGGCGGGCCGGCGGCGTCGAGGGCGTCTGGGGGGTGGACATCAACCCCTGGGCCGTGCTCATCGCCCGGGCCAACGCCGTCCTCAACGGCGAGGCCGAGCGCACGCGCTTCCTCGAGGGCGACGGCCTCGGGCCCCTCGACCGGCCGGACCTGGTGGGGCGCGTGGACCTGATCCTCTCCAACCCCCCGATGACCATCGGCCTCCCCGGCCCGCCGCTCGGGCCCGAGGAGCGCTTCAACGTGATCGAGCACCCCGTGGAGTTCGTCCGGCGCGAGCTGATCGGGATCGGGGTGCGGCTGCTCCGCCGTCCCTCCGGCCGGCTCCTCTTCCACATCTCGGGGCGGTTTCCCGAGGCCCAGCAGAACCTCTCCTCGGTCCCGGGCTTCGGCCCGAAGAGGGCCCTCCTCCAGGGCCTGACGGAGCTGGACCCGTACGTGGACCTCCGCGGCCTGGTCTACCAGGAGCTGATCCAGGACCGGCCGTACATCTTCCTGAAGGGCTACCCGGTGGAGATCCAGCCGGTGACGGCCACCGAGGCCCACCTGATCCGGAAGCGCGGCGGGCGGATCTACCAGCAGAGCTTCGTCTGGGTCTACGGCTTCGACGAGCCGGCCCTTGACACCTCCGACCGCCCCGCCTAGACTCGACCGCGGCGGGCACGGAGGAGGATGGCTCAGCACGAGGGCTTCTTGCGGGCGGCCATCGCCGAGGCGCAGGCCGGGGCGGCGGAGGGGAACTTCCCGGTGGGCTCGGTGGTGGTGCGGGACGGCGCCATCGTGGCCCGCGGCCACAACGAGGTGGTCACCGCCTCCGACCCCACGGCCCACGCCGAGATGGTGGCGCTCCGGCGGGCGGGGGCGGCCCTCGGCACGCCGCTCCTCGCCGGGTGCACCCTCTACACGACGCTGGAGCCGTGCCCCATGTGCGCCGCCGCGCTCAGCTGGGCCCGGATCGACCGGCTGGTGATCGGGGCCCTCTTCCCGCCCACCGGCGGGGTGCGCTCGCAGGCGCGGGTCCTCGAGCTCATGGCCCCCCTCGTCCACCCCGTGGAGGTCGTGGCCGAGGTCCTCGCGGAGGAGTGCCTGGCCCTCCTCCCGCCGGAGGCCCGGTAGGCGCCCGACGGGGCTCGTCGAAGCGGAGCGGCGGATGCCCGAGATCCGGTTCAACCGCATCACGGGCGACTCGGTGATCGTCGCCACCGAGCGCTCCCGCCGCCCCGAGGATTTCACCCGGCGGAAGGAGCAGCGCAAGCCGCCCCCCTACATCCCCACCTGCCCCTTCTGTCCCGGCAACGAGGACAAAGCCCCCCCGGAGACCTTCCGGCTCCCCGCGGGCGGGGGCTGGGCGGTCCGGGCCATGGCGAACAAGTTCCCGGCCCTCAGCGCCGCGGGCGAGGTGCGCCGGGAGGGGACGGGATTCAAGAAGGCGATCGCCGGGGTGGGCTTCCACGAGGTCATCGTCGAGACCCCCCGCCACGACCTCGCGCCGGCCCTCCTGCCCGTCCCCCACGTCGAGCAGCTCCTCGAGGCCTACCGGCACCGCTTCCTCGCCTTCTACGAGGACCCCAGGATCGAGCACGTCATCGTCTTCAAGAACCACGGGGAATCGGCCGGGACCTCCCTGGAGCACCCCCACTCCCAGATCGTCGGGACCCCGATGGTCCCCGGACAGGTGCGGGCGCGTATCCGGGAGGCCTCGAGGAGCTTCGACGACTTCGGCGAGTGCCTCTACTGCTGGTGCCTGCGGGAGGAGCTGGCCGAAGGGGTCAGGATCGTCGCCGAGGGCGCCGACTTCGCCGCCTTCATCCCCTACGCCGCGCTCTCGCCCTTCCACCTCTGGATCTTCCCCAAGCGGCACGTGGCGTGCTTCGGGACGATCTCGCGGGCGGAGATGGCGAGCCTGGCGGCGATCCTGAAGGAGATCCTCCTCAGGATCTACGTGGGCCTGGAGAACCCCGACCTCAACTACGTCATCCGCTCGGTCTCGCCCCACGACGGGCCGGTGAAGCACTTCCACTGGTACCTCTCCATCGTCGTCCGGGTCTCGACCGTCGCGGGCTTCGAGCTCGGGACCGGGATGTTCATCAACACCGCCCTGCCCGAGGAGAGCGCGCGGTTCCTGCGGGAGGTCCAGCTCTAGCGCGACCGCTTCACGCGACCTTGACAGTCCCGGCGGATCCTGCCTAGACTCCCTTAGCCCGCGCCCTCGCGTCCGGCGCGACGCGCCTCTCGGAAGCCGGCGAAAGGAGGCTACGGCCATGCCGATCCTGGCCAAGCTCAGGGAGTTCCTCGAGGCCCACAAGGTCCCGTACTCGGTCCACTCCCATCCGGAGGCCTACACCGCCCAGGAGATCGCCGCCCTCCAGCACGTCAAAGGCCGACAGCTGGCCAAGGTGGTGATGGCGAAGGCGGGGGCCGGGTTCGTCATGCTCGTCCTCCCGGCCGACCACCGGGTGGACTTCGGCGGGCTCAAGGCGGTCCTGGGCGGCCAGGAGGTCCGCCTGGCCCAGGAGGCCGAGTTCCGCGACCTGTTCCCGGGGTGCGAGGTGGGGGCGATGCCCCCGTTCGGGAACCTCTACGGGCTGCCCGTGTACGTGGACCGCTCCCTGGAGAAGGATGCGGAGATCGTCTTCAACGCGGGGACCCACGCGCTGACGGCCAAGGTCGCGCTGCGCGACTACCTGGCCCTGGTCAAGCCGACGATGGCCGAGTTCGCCATCCACCTCTAGCCCGGGGCTTGTGCCGGAGGGACGGAGCCCGTACACTGGGCCCATCCGGAGGGGAGCGTGTTCGAGGCCAACCAGCGGGTCGAGGTGGATCTCTCCAACCTGACGATCCAGGGGGTCCACTTCAGCCAGAACGTCCGCAAGGCGCCGGGCACCATCGTCCGCCAGACCTCGGGCGACCCGCCCGTTTACCTGGTGGAGCTCGTGTTCAGCTTCAAGGGGATCAAGCGGGTCGAGGTGCCCGAGGACCGGATCCATCCGGCCTAGCCGGCGGAGGGGACGGCCATGGCGCGGGAGCTGGTCGTCGGGAGGCCCGAGACGCTTCGGGGCGAGATCCACGAGATGTGCCAGCAGACGGTCGAGATGCTCCGGCTGACGTGGGAGGGGTTCAGGAAGCAGGACCCCCGCCCCCTCGAGCCGGCCCACACGCTGGGCCGGGAGATCCACCGGCGCGAGAAGGCGCTGACCGAGCTGGTCGTCAGGGTCCCGGCGGCCCCCGGGGTGGCCGGCCCGGGGCCCGAGCTCCGCTTCGTCCCGATGCACCTGGAACGGATCGGGGACAACATCGAGTTCCTGGTCCGGGCGACCCAGACGATGGTGCGGGAGGGGGTCCCCTTCACCGAGCGGGCGATGCGGGAGATCAACGCCCTCTTCGAGAAGGCCATCGAGCTGATGGAGTGCGTCCGGGACGCGGTCCTGACGCGGAACCGGGTCCTGGTCGCGCACGTCCTGGCGGAGGGGCAACGGTACGAGCGGATCGCCGACGAGTACGCCCTGGCCCACCAGCAGCGGCTGATCGAAGGGGTCTGCATGGCCAGGGCCTCCTCGGTCTACCTGGCCCTCCTCGACTACCTCAAGGGGATCGAGTGGCACACCCGCCAGATCGCCCAACGGCTCTCGGCCGCCCCACCGTCCTGACGACCCCCGTCCCCGGGAGCGAGGAGGCGCATGAGACCGCTTGACGGCATCCGCGTGCTGGACCTCTCGCGGGTCCTGGCCGGCCCGTACTGCACCATGCTGCTGGCCGACATGGGGGCCGAGGTCATCAAGGTGGAGGAGCCGGGGCGGGGCGACGACACCCGGGCCTGGCCGCCGTTCCAGGGGGACCAGGCCACCTACTTCCTCTCGGTCAACCGCGGCAAGAAGAGCCTCACCCTGAACCTCAAGGCCGCCGAGGGGCGGGCGATCCTGCGGGGCCTCATCGAGCGGGCGGACGTGCTGCTGGAGAACTTCCGCCCCGGGACCATCGAGCGGCTCGGGTTCGGGTACGAGACCGTCCGGGCCTGGAACCCCCGGCTCGTCTACTGCTCGCTCTCCGGCTTCGGCGCCACGGGGCCCGAGGCGGGGCGGCCCGGCTACGACCTCATCGTCCAGGGGGAGTCGGGGATCATGGACCTCACCGGGTTCCCCGACGGCCCGCCGGCGAAGGTGGGGATCGCCATCGCGGACCTGGCGTCGGGGGCGATGGCGGCCCACGGGATCGTCCTCGCCCTCTACGCCCGCGAGCGGACGGCGGTCGGCCAGCGGGTGGAGGTGGCGATGCTGGAGGTGATGGCCGCGCTCCTGGCCTTCCAGGGGCAGCTCTATCTCTCCACCGGCCAGAGCCCCACCCGACGCGGCAACCAGCACCCCTCCATCGTCCCCTACGAGGTCTTCCGCGCGGCCGACGCCTACCTCACCGTGGGCGTCGCCAACAACGCCCTCTGGGAGCGCTTCTGCCGGGCCATCGACCACCCCGAGCTTGCCGCCGATCCCCGGTTCGACACCGAGGCGAGGCGGGTGGAGCACCGCGACATCCTGAGCCCGCTCCTGGACCGGATCTTCGCCGAGCGCCCGGCGGCGGAGTGGCTGGCGCGCCTGGACGCGGCCGGGGTCCCCGCGGGGCGGATCAACCGGGTGAGCGAGGTCCTGGACTCCGAGCAGCTCAAGGCGCGGGAGATGATCGTCCCCCTCCACCACCCCACGGCCGGCCCGCTCCGGGTCGTCGGCATCCCGATCCGCCTGGAGGGCACCCCCGGCGCCATCACCGCGCCCCCGCCGCTCCTCGGCGAGCACACCGAGGAGATCCTGGGGAAGCTCCTCGCCCACAGTCCGGCGGAGGTCGCCGAGCTGCGCCGGCGGGGGGACGTCTAAGGCTCGAAGGGGGGTTGCACCCCCCTCCGAGCCCCCCCCCAAAAGTTGCGGCGGCAAAGCTGCCGCTCGGAGCGGACCACCGGATCCTAGAGGCAAGGGTCAGTAGCGGCTAGACCTCGGAGGGGGCTCTGCTCCTAGCCCGGCTCCCAGGGCCGGCCGTTCTCGTTCCGCCGCCTCGCGGTATAATGGTGCCAACGGCTCGGGGAGGCGGCGCGCGGGGAGGCGTCGCGCCCCGACCGCACCCCGAACCGGGAAGACCCAGTGCGATCAGCGGCTGCCCTCGTCTGGATCCTGCTCGTCGTCGGCGCGACGGTGGGGGCCGGGGCTCTGCCCTCGCCCGCCCGGGGTGAGGAGGGCTCGCGTCGGGCGGCCGAGGCCCGGGCCCTCACCGACCTGGGGGCCGGGGCGTACAAGGAGCGAAAACCCGCGGAGGCCATCGACTATCACACCCGGGCCCTCGCCATCTACCGGGAGCTCGGGCTCCGCGCCGAAGAGGCGACCTCCCTCGCGGCCATCGGCGAAGTCCTCTCCTACCTCTTCATCTTCGAAGCCGCGATCCCGAAGTACGAGGAGGCCGCCAGGCTCTACCGGGACCTCGGCGACGAGGTCGCCCTGGCCCGCGTCACCCTGGCGCTGGGGAGGGCGCAGATGCTGCTCGGCCGCCGGGAGACCGCGGTCCGGCACTTCGAGGACGCCCTGAAGGTCTTCACGCGGGTGGGGGACCGGGAGCGGGCGGAAGAGGCGCGCACCCTCCTCAACCGGGTGAGGTAGCCCCGTCGGGAGCCGCCGGATGCTCGAGGTCGTCACCATGCGGGAGATCGAGGCGGTCTTCGCCGTGACCGACGCCCTCGGGATCTCCCGCGAGGCCGTGGTCATCCCCCTCTCCCCCGAGCAGCCGGGGCGGGTCCGGCGCCTTCCCGGCGGGAAGCTCGAGATCGTCGTGGACGCCGAGGTCCCGATCGACGAGTGGGTGAAGGGGTTGCCGGCCATGATCCACGCCGCCCGCTGAGGGCCCGCCGGGCCCGGAGGAGGTCCCATGGACACCACCCCCGCCCGTCGTCTCACCCAGGCCGGGGCCGAGCGGATCATGGCCGCGGCCCTGGCCAAGGCCCGGGAGCTCGGCCGCGCCATGAGCGTGGCCATCGTGGACGAGGGCGGGCACCTGCTGCTGTTCACCCGGATGGAGCAGGGCAAGGCCCACACGGTCACGATCGCCCAGGCCAAGGCCCGCACCGCCGCCTCGAACCGGATGCCCACCGGGAAGGTCGGCTCCACCGGCCACCCCTTGGACGACACCGCGGCCCTGGCCATCACCCTGGCCGCCGGGCCGGACCGCTTCACGACGCTCCCGGGCGGGCTCCCCATCCTCGCGGACGGCCACTGCGTGGGCGGGATCGGGGTGAGCGGGGGGACCGGGGCCGAGGACGTCGAGGTCGCCCAGGCGGGAGTGGCGGCCCTGGCGGCCGCCGGCCGACCCTGACCCGGCCGGGCGCGGAGGAGCGGGTGCCGCGAGCGGTCGTGATCGGCGGCGGGGCCATCGGCGTGGCCTCCGCCCACTACCTCGAGGGAACCGGCTGGGAGGTCACGCTCCTGGACCGCGGGGAGATCGGACGGGGCTGCTCCTACGGGAACTCCTGCCTCATCGTCCCCAGCCACTCGCACCCCATCCCCGGCCCCGGGGTGCTGGGCCAGGCCCTCCGCTGGATGCTCAGGCGAGACAGCCCCTTCTACGTGCGGCCCCGCCTCGATCCGGGCCTCCTCCGCTGGGCCTGGCAGTTCCGGGGCTTCTGCCGCCCGGAGGCCGCGGCGCGGGGGTTCGAGGCGCTGCTCGCCCTCAGCCGGGCAAGCCTCCCGCTCTTCGAGGAGCTGGCCCGGACCCCCGGGATCGACTTCTTCTACCAGCGCAAGGGGCTCCTCCACGTCTACCTCTCCGACCGGGGGGCCGCCGGGGCCCGGCACGAGCAGGAGGTGCTCGAGAGAGCGGGGTTCCGGGTCCGCCTCCTCTCAGGCCCGGAGACCCTGGAGTTCGAGCCGGCCCTCAGCCCCCGCGTCCGGGGCGGGCTCTACATCGAGGGGGAGGCCCACGGCCACGCCTTCGGCTATGTCCGGGCCCTGGCCGCGCACGTGGAGAAGCGCGGGGCGCGGGTGCTCCCCCACCGCGCCGTGTCCCGGATCGTCGTCGAGCGCGGGCGGGTGGACCGGGTCGTCACCGCCTCACCCGTCGAGGAGCTCCCCGCCGACCTCGTGGTGCTGGCGGCCGGGGCCTGGACGCCCGAGCTGGCCGCGTCGCTGGGGATCTGGATCCCCCTCCAGCCGGCCAAGGGGTACAGCTGCACCATCGACGACTTTCCGGGCTCGCCCCGCGTGCCGATCCTGATCCAGGAGCGGCGGGTCATCGTCACGCCGCTCGGAGACCGTCTCCGCTTCGGGGGGACCCTCGAGCTGGCGGGCTATGACCTCGCCATCGACGAGACCCGGTACCGGGCGGTGGTGCGGGCCGGGCGGGAGGTCCTCCGCACCCCGTTCGAGCTGGGGAACGCAGAGGCCTGGTGCGGCCTCCGGCCCGTCACGCCCGACGGGTTGCCGATCATCGCTCGGGCGCCCGGCGTCGAGGGCCTGATCGTGGCCACCGGGCACGCCATGCTGGGCTTCACCCAGTCGCCGATCACCGGGAAGCTGGTGGCCGAGCTGGCCAACGGCCAGGCCCCATCGGTCCCCCTGACCCCCTTCCGCCTCGACCGCTTTTAGGTCCGAGCAACCCAGGGGGGCGCGAGGAGGAGGTGCTCATGGATCAGCCGGCGCTCTACACCATCCTGCGGAAGCTGGACCGCCTCGAACGGGAGCACCGCCGCGGCAAGCGGACCCTGGCGCGACGGCTGGATCGCCTGGAGCAGGAGAGCCGCCGCCTGAAACGCTTGGGGGCCGCCTGGCTGGGCGGGATCGCCGTCGTCGCCCTGGGCGGGATCGCCGTCGTCGCCCTGGGCGGGCCCAGGACCCTGCCCAAGGTGATCGAGGCCGAACGGGTCGTCCTCCGGGACGCGCGCGGGCTGGCCCGGGTCGGCCTCGGGATCGCCCCCGACGACAGGGCGGGCCTCGTCCTCTACGACCGGGACGCCCGGCCCCTCGCCGCGCTCCAGGTCTCGCCCGACGGCTCGACGGGCCTCGCCCTCGGCGTCCGGGACGGGAGCGGCCGCGCCGTCCTGACGGTGGAGACCGACGGGTCCGCCCAGCTGGGCCTCTCCGACGCCGGGGACGCCGATCCGCCCCGCGCCTGGCTCCGGGTGCGATCGGACGGCCTGCGCGAGCTCGGCCTGGCCGACCGGAACGGCCGGGAGCGGGCCCTGATCGCCGTCGCGCCCGCCGGCGCGCCGAGCCTCACCCTGAGCGGGGAGACCGTCTTCAGGGCGCCCTAGTCCGCTGCGACCCCGAGATATAGGGCTGACCGGATCCCCGCCTACCGTCAGTGGCGCATTTTGCTTGACACGGCCACCCGGCGCTACGGTACCCTGGCGGCAGGCTCGAACGCAGGCGGACTGTGGAGGACCGGCCGGCCGTGCAGGTGAAGGGCGCGCGGATCCTCGTGGTGGATGACGACCCCGAGATCCTGGAGCTCCTGCGCGACGCCCTGCGGCTCGCCGGATACGAGCCCGAGGCGACCACCGACAGCGTGGCGGCCATGGCCGGGCTCGCCGCCGGGGGGTACGATCTCGTGCTCAGCGACATCATGATGCCCGAGGTCAGCGGCCTCCGCCTCCTGTCGGCGGCCAAGCGCGCCTCGCCCGGCACCGAGGTCATCCTTCTCACGGGCCACCCGACCCCGGAGCGGGCCCTCGAGGCGGCCCGGGGCGGGGCCTTCGCCTGCCTCGCCAAACCGTTCAGGATCGACGAGCTCCTGGCCCGGGTCCAGCAGGCCCTGGCGAAGCAGCACAGCGGGTCGGCGGCGGCCTCCCCCTGACCCCGCCCGGGGGGCGAGGCCCCCCCTCCGGTCCGAGGGCCTTCACGCCGCTCAAAACTTGACACGCTCCCCGATCCCGCCTAGACTCCCCTCGGGTTGACAGGGTCTGGCCCACACACCCCCGCCTCGCCACGGCCGTTTCGGACGGTCTCCCGGAGGGGGCCTGAGGACGGAATGAGCTAGGGGTTCAGGGCGACCGGATGGCCCACGAAGACCTCGCCAGTCTCCTCCAGCAGATCGGCAAGGACCCCTCGCGGCTGATCTTCGAGGACGAGCTGACCGGCCTCTACAATCGCCGGTTCCTGCACAACTACTTCGAGTACAAGGTCCCCTGGGATGCCCTGGAGGACTACCCCCTGTCGCTGATCATGCTGGACGTGGACCACTTCAAGCAGGTCAACGACCGCTACGGGCATCAGACCGGGGATCAGGCGCTGGTCAAGGTCGCGGGCCTGCTCAAGGAGGTGGCGGGGGAAACGGGCCTGGCGATCCGGTACGCCGGCGACGAGTTCATCCTCCTCTTCCCCCGCGCGGCGAAGCCGGCGGCCCTCGAGGCGGGGGAGCGCCTCCTCCGGCGGGTCCGCGAGGAGACCCTGCGCGTGGAGGGGGATCAGACCCTGCACCTCACCCTGAGCATGGGGGTCGCGACGGCGCCCGACGACGCCCAGGACGGCACGGAGCTGGTCCAGCAAGCCGACACCGCGCTCTACCACACCAAGAAGTCGGGCCGCAACGGTCTCACCAACGTCGCGGAGGTGGACCGCGAGACGGTCTCGCCCAAGGCCGCCCTCCACCAGCTCGATGGTGCGAGCATCCCGGGCCGCGAGGTCCAGCTCATCCAGGTGGCGCAGGCCTTCAAGAAGTTCGGCCAGGGCCAGAACCAGTTCCTCATCGTCCAGGGCGCCCCGGGAATGGGCAAGAGCACATTCCTGGAGGCCATCCGCCGGAACCTGACCGCGGGCGAGCTGGCCGTCGTCCGGGTGAACGGCGTCGCCCAGGAGACGTTCCAGCCCTACTCCCTGACGGTCTCCATCCTGATCGCGCTCCTGAGCCAGCGGCCGGATGGGGGGGCCGAGGTCTTCGCGGGCCTCACCCGGGAGGAGAGCGACCAGCTCGCGAAGATCCTGCCGCACCTCGGGGACGCGGACGAGGATCGCGCCCGGGAGGCGGACGCCTCGGCCGAGGGCCTCCTCCCCGTCATCGTCCGCCTCGTCCCGAAGATCCTGGACGGGAAGCCCCTGGTCCTGTTCATCGACGACCTGGAGTTCGCCGACGAGGCGACGCTCCTCGTGCTGCGCCAGCTGATGCTCGGCGAGACCCCGCTCTTCGTCTGCGGGACCTCCCAGGATCTCGGACAGCTCGGCGCCGAGGCCGAAGAGATCCCCCTGGTCCGGTTCTTGTCGGCCCAGCGCGAGGGGCTCGGCATCGCCACCCTCGCCCTCCCCCCGCTGACCGCTCAGGAGATCGAGGCCCACCTCCGGGGGATCTTTCCCCAGCTCTCCATGCCCGAGCGCTTCCCCGCGGAGCTGGCGGAGATCACCCGGGGCAACACCCTGTTCCTCACCGAGATCCTGCGCAAGCTGGTGTTCGACCAGAAGATCACCCTGGTGGGCCAGCAGTGGGTCATCCAGCCGCTCCCGGAGGGCTACCTCCCCCGCTCCCTGGAGGAGATCGTCAGCGAGAAGATCGCCGCCCTGGACGAGGAGGACCGCCAGCTGCTGGACCAGGTCTCGGCCTTCGGCGAGGCGGTCCCCCTCAGCATGCTCACCGGGAGCTCGGAGCGGAAGGAGGCGAGGGTCCTCGAGTTCGTGGACACGGCCGTGACCCAGGGCCTCCTCCGCTCCGACTTCCAGTTCAACGACGAGACCCTCCGGTTCGCCGGGAAGCAGATCCAGGAGATCGCCTACGACGACATCCCGCCGGAGCGGCGTCAGGAGCTCCACGGGCTGATCGCGCGCTACCAGGAGACGCTCTACCACCGGCGCCTTCTCCCCTCGGCGGCCCCCCTGGGCTACCACTTCCAGCGCTCCACCGACGAGGAGAAGGGCAGGCGGTACGCCGAGCTGGCGGCCGTCCACGCCCAGCGCGCCTTCACGGCCCGCGAGGCGACCCGCTACGGCCGGGAGCGGCTCGGCGAGGCGGCCGAGGCGCCCCTCGATCCGGCGAGCCTCGCCCAGGTCCCCTCCGTGATCCGCCTCCTCCTCACCGCCGTGCGGAGCATCACCCTCTACCCGGCCGAGAGCAAGGCCCTCCTCAGCGTGATCCAGCAGCTCCAGGACGCGGTCAACCAGCTCCTGGCCAGGGACGAGCGCGTGGCCCTCGCGCAGCTCCAGGGGACGGTCCTGGCCAACGGCCAGCCGCTGGACCCGGCCAAGTTCCGGTCCGTGGCGGAGACCTTCGTCGAGACCCTGGGCCGGCTCGATCTGGAGGGGATCGTGTTCCAGCGGGGTCTCACCGCGGACGAGCTGAAGATCGTGCTGGAGGCCCTCGGCCGCACCAGCCGCAAGGTGATGGACCAGCGGTTCTGGCAGCGCTTCGCGGCCGAGCGGGGGCTCCAGCACGTCCGGCTCAAGCAGGTCCGCTACATCGAGCGGCTGGACCCCATGGGGTTCTCCGCCCTCCTCCGGGCGGGCGAGCAGAAGCTGGACCGGGAGGATCTGCCCGGGATCCAGGAGATCATCCGCTCCCTCCTCAGCGCGGCGCGGAACATCAAGCTCTACCCGGTGCAGACCAAGGCGGTGTCCCGCCCCATCGAGCAGCTCGGCGAGGCCGTCCAGCGGACCCTCAGCCGACGGCCGGTGCTCACCCTGGCGCGGGTCGGCAGCTCGCTGGTCGTCAACGGGGAGACGGTGGACACCACCGACTTCAAGGCGGTCGCGTCGAGCTTCCTGGAGTTCCTGGAGTCCATCGGGCTCAGCAGCCTCACCTTCGTCGAGCGGGCCGCGCCCCACGAGCTCCAGGCGTTCATCGGGGCGCTCGGCCAGGCCCCCGCGACGGGGTGGGACAGCGAGGCCTGGAAGCGGTTCGCCCGGGAGCGCGGCCTCTCCAGCATCCTGTTCGACCAGCGCCGCTACGAGGTCAGGGCGGCGCCCACGGCGAAGGACGGCGGAGGGGGCCCGGCCGTCGAGGAGGGCCAGGAGGAATCCGATGGCGTGGCCGGGGTCGCGGTGGCCGAGCCGGCCGCCGAGGGGGTCGAGCCCGGGGTCGCCGGGCCGGGGGCGCCCGCGCCCGCCGGGGCCCTACCCGAGGGGATCCCGGAACGGGTGGGCGATCTCCTGCTCCACGGCAAGACCCACCAGATCCGGGCGATCCTCGCCCAGCTCTTCGAGGGGTTCCGCGGGCGCGACCGCGAGGCCCGGGCCCGGATCATCAAGATCTGCCGTGGGGCCATCGAGCGGCTCCCCGTGGCGTCTCAGCCCCGCTTCGCCGAGCTGGCGACCGATCTCCTCCTGTCGGCCCTCGCGCAGGAGACCGAGCCCGCGACCTTCGAGGAGATCGCGACCCTCCTGCACCGCATGGCGGCCAACCTCATCCTGTTCGCCGAGTATCCGCTGGCCAGCCGGATCCTCCTGCCCCTCCACGCGCAGCACCGGCGCCTCCGCGAGACCGGGGACGCGCGCGCCGACCTCCTCGCCAGGACCCTGGAGGAACGGGTGGAGCCGGAGACCCTCCGGCTGCTGGGGGAGGACCTGAAATCCGGAGACCCGACCCGGCAGCGCCGGGCGGCCCAACTCCTCGGCAGTCTCGGGCGGGCGACCACGCCCCTCCTCGTGGACATGATCAAGGAGGTGGACGAGCTCCGGGTGCGGCAGCTGGCGGCCAGCCTGCTGGCCGAGCTGGGGCCGGAGGCGGCCGCCACGCTCAAGCGCGAGCTCGTCCAGGAGGTCGGCGCCAGGGGGCGCGCGCGGACTCTCGAAGTGATCGACCTCGTCACCCGCGACGTCAAGGCCGAGTTCCCCTTCGCCGTCGGCGACCTGAGCTCGACGGTGCGCCAGGCCGCGTTCCGGCTCGCCGAGCGGTTGAACGACCCCGAGCTCGCGGGGCTGATCCTGGAGTACGCCCGGAGCCCGGAGCTGGACGTGGCGACGGCCGCGATCAGGTTCCTGGCGCGACACAGGCCGGCCGGGGCGGCCGAGGCCCTCGTCGCGGTGCTCAACTCCGCCACGGAGACGGAACGGGCCATCGCCTGCTGTCGCGCCCTCGGGCAGATCGCGGACCCCGTCGCCACCGAGCCCCTCGCCAGGGTCCTGGCGCCGCGAGGTTTGTTCGCCCGCAAGCGATGGGGCCCCTCGGTGCGCGCCGCCGCGGCGGCCGCCCTCGGGCAGATCCCCGACCCTCGCGCGGCCGAGGCCCTCGCCCCGCTCGTGGACGACCCCGACCCGAGGGTCCGGGAGATCGCCCGCGCCCGTCTCGAGCCCCCCCACCCGTGAGGATGGGCCCGGCCCGCGCCGGGCCCGCCATGGGCTACAATAAGGACGAGAAGGGCTGTCGCCGCATGACGGAGCACGCCTACCGGGAGTTCGAGGCCTCGGCCCTCTACTGCGCCCGCTGCCGACGCGCGGTCGCGGTCAGGAAGAAGCTCCTCCTGATCCTGCCCACCGGGGCGCAGTACGACTACGTCTGCCAGGAGTGCGGGAGCCCGGTCGGCTCCAAGCTCGATCAGGACCCGACCGAGTTCCGCCGCACGGCCCGGGCGGCCGGCCCGCCCCCGCTCCCGACCGGCCCGCCCCGCCGCCGGCCCCTCTAACCCCCGCGAGCCAGAGGAGGAGACGCCATGCCCAAGGTCGCCCAGCTGACCCTGTCCCTCGAGTCCAAGCCCGGGGTCCTCGCCCAGCTCACCGGCGCCCTGGCCCGAGCCGGGGTGAACATCCAGGGGGTCTGCGCCCCCGAGGTGGCGGGCAAGGGGAAGGTCCGGGTGGTGGTGGACGACCCCGAGCGGGCCCGAGCGGCGCTGAAGGCGGCCAAGCTCCGGGCCGGGGAGGAGGCGGCGCTCGCCGTCACCCTGGAGAACCGTCCCGGCGCCCTGGCCCAGGTGGCCGAGAAGCTCGCCCGGGGCAAGGTCAACATCAAGTGCGTCTACGCCACGACCTGCGGCGCCGGGCCGGCCACGGCGATCCTCACCGTCTCCAACGTGGACAGGGCCCTCGCCCTCCTGGGAGGGTAAGGCGCGTGCGGCGGGCGACGAACCAGGATCGGGAGGTGGCCCGGCGCTATCACGCCGCCACGAAGCACACCTGGCAGAGCGTCCGCTCGAGCGGTCACCATCTGGACTGGGAGAACAAGCCGTTCCCCTACAAGGTCTACCCCGACCTGCCGGTCGTCCCGCTCCCCCGCGAGCTCCCGGTGCCGGGGGTCTCCGGGCTGCGCACGATCGCCGAGGCGGCCTCCGGGGAGGCCGAGCCGGTCCTCGACCTCCCCCGGCTGGCCTCGCTCCTGTTCTTCTCGGCCGGACTGACCAAGAAGAAGACCTACCCGGGAGGCGAGACGATCCACTTCCGGGCCGCGGCCTCGACGGGGGCCCTCTACGAGGTCGAGGTCTACGTCGTCGCCGGGGAGCTCCCCGGCCTCCCGGCCGGGGTCTACCACTTCTGCCCCGGCGACTTCGCCCTGCGCCGCCTCCGGGAGGGAGACCACCGCGAACCCCTCGGGAAGGCGGTCGCCGAGCCCGATGTCGTGCGCCGGGCGCCGGCCACGCTCGTCCTCAGCGCCATCTTCTGGCGGAACACCTGGAAGTACCAGGCCCGCGCCTACCGGCACTGCTTCTGGGACTCGGGGACGCTCCTCGCCAACCTCCTGGCCACAGCGACCGCGGAGGGGCTCCCCGCGCGCGTCCTCGCGGGCTTCCTC
The DNA here is from genome assembly GCA_016188625.1 of Candidatus Rokuibacteriota bacterium. Taxonomy (GTDB): domain Bacteria; phylum Methylomirabilota; class Methylomirabilia; order Rokubacteriales; family JACPHL01; genus JACPHL01. The sequence goes on from JACPHL010000161.1 coordinate 18,700, forward strand.
GACGACCGGGTGGATCACCTCCTCGGCCTCGACGGCGAGCGGGAGGCGAGCCTCGTCCTCGTCCCCCTGGGTCGCGCCGGCGCCGCGCCGCCGCCCGTCGGCGAGATCCCGCCCCTCGCCCCCCCGACGGTGCCGCTCTCCCGGGAGGAGGTGGACTACCCGGACCTCCGGGCGATGCACGCCGCCTCGAAGCTCCACACCCCGGACGAGCTCCGGGCCTGGTCCGGGCCGCCGCCCTGGCCGCCGGCCCCCGGCGGCGAGGCGGTGCCGCTCCAGCCCCTCCCCGACGCCGAGGCGCCGGACCGCCCCCTCGCCGAGGTGATCCTGCGCCGGGGCTCGACCCGCCAGTTCGCCCGGGAGGCGATCGGCATCGCCCAGCTCTCGACCATCCTCGACCGCGCGACCCGCGGGATCGCGGCCGACTGCCTCGGCGGGGCCGGCCCCGGGCTCGTGGATCTCTACCTGATCGCCCACGCCGTGGAGGGGCTCCCCGCCGGCTCCTACGTCTACGTCCCGGCCGGGCGGGGGCTCGAGTCCCTCCGCCGGGGCGAGTTCCGGGAGACCGCCGGGTACCTCTGCCTCGAGCAGGCGCTCGGCGCGGACGGGAGCGTGGCGGTCTTCTTCCTGGCCGACCTGGAGCGGGTCCTCGAGCGGTACGGCAACCGGGGCTACCGGGCGGCCCAGCTCGAGGCCGGGATCCTCGGGGGAAAGCTCTACCTGGCCGCCTATGCCCTCGGATTGGGGGCCTCGGGGACCACCTTCTACGACGACGAGGTCGTGAAGTTCTTCGCCCCCCACGCGGCCGGGAAGGAGACGATCTTCGCCACCATCCTCGGGCGGGCTCGCCGCGCCCGGCGCGGGCTCCTGGCCGAGGGGCGGATCGAGCGGGTGGCCCCCGGGGCGCCGACCGCCGGGTGAACTCGACGCCGGCTCAGTGGCCGAGGAGCCCGGCCAGCTCGTCGAGCCCGCGGATCTCCCGGTCCGGGACCACGCCCAGCTCGTCCAGCGGCGCCGCGCCCCGGTTGATCCAGAAGACCTGGAAGCCGTAGGCCTTGGCCCCGATCGCGTCCCAGCCGTTGGAGGAGACGAACCCGATCTCCTCCCGGGGGAGGCCGAGCGCGGGGGTCGCCAGCTCGTAGACGCGGGGCGAGGGCTTGTAGGTCCGGATCGCGTCCACGCTGACGATGGCCCGGAAGTACGGCCGGAGACCGCTCGCCTCGGCGACGGCCTCCAGCATCCGGGGGGAGCCGTTGGAGAGGATGATCAGCGGGAGCCCCTTCAGGCGCTCGAGGGCCGCCGGGACCTCGGGAAACGGGGCGAGGCTGAGGTAGGCCTCCATGAGGGCGGCCCTCTGGGCCGGTCCGACCTGGAGGCCGAAGCGCTTGAGGGCGAAGGTGAGGGCCGTCTCGGTCACCCGCCAGAAGTCCTCGTAGCGCCCCATGAGGGCGCGGAGCCAGGTGTACTCGACCTGCTTGGCGCGCCACTCCCGGCTGAAGGCCTCGGCCTCGGGCGTCACCCGCCGGCAGGCCTCGATGACCGAGTGGACGTCGAAGAGGGTCCCGTAGGCGTCGAAGGCCAGTCCTCTCACGGACGGCATGGCGGCTGCTCCTTTCCGATGGAGATGAGCGCTTGTCGGGCCGGGGCTCCGGCCGTACAATGTAGGCGAGGATGGCGCGGACCGTGATCGACACGCAGGAGGGCGCCGAGCGCTACGCGGCCATGGGTTGGGTGGACCGCCACGGCGTGTAGGGCGGGGCCATGAGACGGGGGGATCCGCTCGCGGTCGTCGTCGCCGGGCTCCTGCTGGCGGGGTGCGCCGAGCTGGCCCCCCTCCGCCAGCCGCCCCCGACGATCACCGAGGGCCTGGAGGTCGGCGCCGCCAAGGCGGACCTGATCAGCCGCTACGGCCCCCCCGCCGCGGTCCGGGAGGGGCCCGAGGGGGAGATCCTGATCTACCGCCGGGTCCTCGCCACCCATAAGAGCCCTAACCGCTTCTACAGCCAGCTCCGGGAGGCCCGCTACGAGCGGGCGGAGCTGCTCTACCTCTACTTCGATCAGAACGACCGCCTCCTCCGCTGGGAGGCGCGGGACGACCGGGGTTAGCACTCGGAGGGGGGCGCTGCCCCCCTTCCGAACCTCCCCCCGGGGGTTGCGCGGGCAGAGCCCGCGCTCGAAGCGGAACACCTCTATCCGCGAGCCGAGGGTCGAGAGCGCGCGAGCCGCATCGGCGTGAGCCGGAGACGGGGTTAGTTCGCTCCGCCCGCCCCGACGCCGGATCGGGGCCGACCGCGGGGGACCTTGATCCTCCTGACGGGCGTCACCTCCCCGAAGCCGAATCTGAGCAGGTGGCCGGCCTCGAGGAAGCTCGATGTCCGGCTCTCGGCGCCCAGGATGATGCAGAGGAGGTGCTGCCCGCTCCGGGCCGCGGCCACCGCCAGGTTGAAGCCCGACTCGAGGGTGAACCCGGTCTTCAGGGCCGCCACGCCGCCGGGATCGCGGAAGAGCGCGATCCGTCGGCGATGGAGCCGACCCCGGTAGACGAATGACCGCCTCCCCAGCGCCTCGCGCGCCGCGGGGAAGTCCTGAAGGAGCCGCTCGGTCAGGCGCGCCAGGTCGCGGGCCGTCGAGCGCTGGCGGGGGTCGGGGAGGCCGTGGGGGTTGGCGAACCGCGTCTGGGAGAGCCCCAGCGCCGCCGCTGTGGCGTTCATCCGCTCGACGAAGGCCGCCTCGCTCCCCTCGAGGTGCTCGGCCAGGGCCGTCGCCGCGTCGTTCGCCGAGGCGATAGCCACCCCGTCGAGGAGCAGCCGGAGGGGGACCCGCTCCCCGGGCCTGAGCCCCATCCGGAAGCGCGGCGTCCGGGCCGCGTGCTCGCTGACCAGGACCGGATCGCCGAGGCCGACCGCGCCGACCCGGAGATCCTGGTACGCCAGATAGAGGGTCATGAGCTTGACCAGGCTGGCCGGCCCGTGCACCTCCTCGGGGTTCTGGGCGTAGAGGACCTTGCCGTCGAGGAGATCGACCAGGAGGGCCGCTGTGGCCCGCACCGGGCGGGGGAGGGCGGGCTCGGCCAGGGCCGAGATCGGCAGGAAGGCCGCCAGGACAACCCCGAGGGAAAGCCTCCCGAGCGCGCGTACCACGCTACCGGATCGCCTTCTTCAGCTCCTGCGAGGGGCGGAACTTGGGGACCTTCGCGGCCGGGATGGTGATCGGCAGCCCGGTGCGGGGGTTACGACCCTTCCGGGTTTTCCGGCGGGCCACGTTGAAGGTCCCGAACCCGACCAGGGTGACCGACTGCCCGCGCTTGAGGGAGTTGCGCACCCCGACGAGGAACCCGTTCAGGGCCTTCTCGGCCGCCGCCTTGGTCATGCCGGAGGATGAGGCCATCTTGGCGACGAGGTCTGCCTTCGTCATGGGGGTGCTCCTTTCCGCGAGCCGTTCACCCTTCGGGACCCGAGCGAAGCCTGCGCCGACGCGAGGGCACTCTAGCAAAATCCGCCCGCCGCCGTCAAGCAAACCCACCACCCGCTGACCCATCCCGACGACGCGCGCCCTTTTCAAAGGGGGACCGAATCCGCTAAGATGCCGTCCGGCCATGCCAATTCTCGAGTGCGTCCCGAACCTCAGCGAGGGGCGGGATCAGGGTGTCCTCGACGCCGTCGCCGAGGCGATCCGCGCTGTTCCCCGGGTGTGCCTCGCCGACATCCATAGAGACCCCGACCACCACCGCTCGGTCTTCACCTTCCTCGGCCCGCCCGAGGCCGTCGAGGCCGCGGCCCTGGCCATGGCCGGCCGCGCCCTCGAGCTGATCGACATGCGGACCCACCGGGGGGTCCACCCCAGGATCGGGGCCGTGGACGTGGTCCCCTTCGTCTCCCTGGAGGGGCTCACCGTGGAGGAGGCTGTCGGCACCGCCCACCGGTTCGGCCGGACCCTCGGGGAGCGCTTCGGCGTCCCGGTCTTCTTCTACGGCGTGGCCGCGCTCCGCCCTGAGCGCCGGCGGCTCCCGGACCTCCGCCGCGGCCAGTACGAGGCCCTCGACGTGCGGCTCAAGGATCCTGCGAGCCGTCCCGACGCGGGCCCGACCTCGAACCCCCGGAGCGGCGCCACGGCGGTCGGGGTGCGGGGGATCCTGATCGCCTTCAACGTCCAGCTCGCGAGCCCGGACGTCGCGCTCGCGCGGGCGATCGCCCGGAAGATCCGTGAGTCGAGCGGCGGCCTCCCGGCGGTCCAGGCGATGGGGGTCTACCTCGCCAGCCAGGGATGCGCCCAGGTCTCGATGAACCTCCTCGACTACCGGAAGACCTCGCCCTGGCGGGTCTACGAGGTGATCCGGGAGGAGGCCGCCCGTCGCGGGGTGGCGATCCACGGCGCCGAGCTGGTGGGGCTGGCCCCGCGGCCTGCCATCGCGGAGTTCTTGGCGCGCGGGGTGCCGGGGTTCCGCCCCGAGCAGTGCCTGGAGCATCACCTGGCGCAGCTCTGAGCCGCCGCCGTGCCGACCCTCCGGGTCGCCGATGCCGAGCTGTTCTACAGGGAGCGGGGGGAGGGCCCGCCGCTCCTCCTCCTCGCCGGCCACGGCACGGACAGCGTCTACTGGGGGCTCCAGCTCGCCGGCCTCTCCAGGGACTTCCGCGTCATCGCGCCGGACCACCGGGGGATCGGGCGGTCGAGCCGCGGCACCGCCCCGCTGACCATCGAGCGGATGGCCGAGGATGCCCTCGGGCTCCTCGACCGGCTCGGGATCGCCTCGGCGCACCTCCTCGGTCACTCGATGGGCGGGCTGATCGCCCAGGCCCTCGCCCTCCGCGCCCCTGAGCGTGTCCGGCGGCTCGTCCTGGCCGCCAGCTTCTGCCGGGTCCCGGCCCGCGCCCGGTTCATGGCCGGGCTCCGGGGCGAGATCCTCGCCCGGCTCGGCCCCCGGGCCTACGCGACCCTGATGATGGGGTGGAGCTACACCCTGGGCTTCTTCGAGGCGCGTGGGCAGGAGGCGTGGGAGCTCCGCGAGCGTTGGGTCCGCCACCTCGAGCGGCTGCCGCTCGATCCCCGTGTCCTCGCCGAGCAGGCCGAGGCGGTGGCGGCCCTGGACCTCTCGGAGCGGCTCGGCGCCCTCGCCTGCCCCACGCTCGTCATCGTCGGAGAGGAGGACTGGCTGACCCCGCCCGGGCTGTCGCGCGAGCTGGCCGAGCGCATCCCCGGCGCGCGGCTTCAGATCCTGCCGGGCGCCGGCCACGCCCTCAACATCGAGCGGGCGCCCGAGTTCGA
>JACPHL010000164.1 GCA_016188625.1 Candidatus Rokuibacteriota bacterium
ACGAGCCTCCTGATCGTGGTCGGGGTGGCCCTCGACACCGTCCGCCAGATGGAGTCGCACCTCCTCACGCGCCACTACGAAGGCTTCCTCCGGCGGCGCGCCAGGGTCCGGGTGTGAGGGGGGGGCCATGCGCGTGATCTTCCTCGGCCCCCCCGGGGCGGGCAAGGGGACCCAGGCGCGCCGGGCCGCGGCCCGCTGGGGGGTGCCCTGGATCGCCACCGGCGACATGCTCAGGGGGGCGGTCGCGGCCGGCAGCCCGCTCGGCCGTCGGGCCAAGGCCTTCGTGGAGCGGGGCGAGCTGGTCCCCGACGAGGTCGTCATCGACCTGGTGGCCGAGCGCCTGGACCGGGACGATGCCCGGAAGGGGTTTCTCCTGGACGGGTTCCCCCGGACCCTGGCCCAGGCCGAGGCCCTCGAGCGCCTCCTGGCCGAGCGGGGCGTCGCCCTCGACCGCGTGCTGGACTTCGAGGTCGGCGAGGAGGAGCTGGTTCGGCGCCTGGCGGGTCGGCGGATCTGCGGGCGGTGCGGGGCGTGCTATCACGTCCACTCCTCCCCGCCGCAGGCCGAGGGGCGCTGCGACCGGTGCGAGGGGGCGCTCGTCCAGCGCGAGGACGACCGCCCCGACACGGTGCGCCGGCGCCTTCAGGTCTACCGGGCCGCGACCCGGCCGCTGGTCGAGCACTACCGGGTCCAGGGGCTCCTGGAGATGGTCCCGGGCGAGGGGACGGTGGAGGAGGTCTTCCAGGCCGTGCTCGCGGCGGCGGAGGGCGGGCGATGATCGTGCTGAAGTCCGCCCGCGAGATCGCGCTGGTCCGGGCCGGCGGCCGGATCCTGGCCGAGGCCATGGCGATGCTCCGGGACCTGGTCAAGCCCGGGGTCTCGACCCAGGAGATCGACCGCGAGGTCGAGGCCCTGATCGCCCGGCGGGGCGCGCGCCCGGCCTTCAAGGGCTACCGAGGCTTCCCGGCCACGGTCTGCACCTCCATCAACGAGGAGGTGGTCCACGGGATCCCCTCGCCGAGCCGGCGGCTCAGGGAGGGGGACATCATCGGGCTCGACCTCGGGGTCATCGTGGACGGCTACTACGCCGACGCCGCCTTCACGCTGGCGGTGGGCGAGGTCCCGCCGGAGGTGCGATGCCTCATCGAGGTCACCCGGGAGTCGCTCGACCTCGGGATCGCCCAGGCCCGGCCGGGGAACCGGCTGGGGGACATCTCCCACGCCATCCAGCGCCACGTGGAGGGCCACGGCTTTTCGGTCGTGCGGGCCTTCGTGGGCCACGGGATCGGCCGCGAGCTCCACGAGGACCCCCAGATCCCGAACTTCGGCGAGCCCGGGCGGGGGCCGCTCCTCAAGCCGGGGATGGTCCTGGCCATCGAGCCCATGGTCACCATGGGCCGCCCGGAGGTCCGGGTCCTCGAGGACCGGTGGACCGCGGTCACCCAGGACGGGAGCCTGGCGGCCCACTTCGAGCACACCGTCGCGCTCACGGGGGCGGGGCCGGTGATCCTGACCGTCCCCGACGGGGGGCCGGACGGGCCCGGGGGCCCCGCGGAGCGGGAGCAGGATGCCTAAGGAAGAGGCCATCGAGGTCGAGGGGACGGTGGTCGAACCTCTCCCGAACGCCATGTTTCGGGTGGAGCTGGACAACGGCCACCGGGTCCTGGCCCACGTCTCGGGGAAGATGCGGATGCACTTCATCCGGATCCTGCCCGGGGACCGGGTCAAGGTGGAGCTCTCCCCCTACGACCTCACCCGGGGCCGCATCACGTACCGGTTCAAGTAGGCGTCGAGGGGGCCGGGCCCCCTCGTGAGGAGGCGCGTGAAGGTCAAACCGTCCGTCAAGGCGCGGTGCGAGAAGTGCAAGGTGATCCGCCGCAAGGGCGTGGTCCGGATCATCTGCTCCAACCCGCGCCACAAGCAGCGGCAAGGCTAGCCGAAGGGAGGCAGATCAAGTGGCACGGATCGCTGGGGTGGACCTCCCCCGGGACAAGCGGGGCGAGGTCTCCCTGACCTACATCTTCGGCATCGGCCGGTCCGCGGCCCGCAAGATCCTCGGCCAGGCCGGGGTGGACCTGAACCGCCGGGTGCGGGACTGGACCGATGAGGAGGTGTCGAGGGTCCGGGAGATCATCGAGCGGGATTACAAGGTGGAGGGGGATCTCCGGCGCGAGGTCTCCGTGAACATCAAGCGCCTCATGGACGTCGGCGCCTACCGGGGCCTCCGGCACCGGCGCGGCCTGCCGGTCCGGGGGCAGCGGACCCACACCAACGCCCGGACCCGGAAGGGGCCGCGGCGGGCGGTCGGGGTCCGGCGCAAGAAGACCTAAGGAGGGGCCATGGCGGAGCAGAAGCCGCGGCGGAAGGCCGGCAAGCGGCGGGAGCGCAAGGAGATCCGGATCGGGGTCGCCCACATCCAGGCCACGTTCAACAACACCATCGTGACCATCACGGACAAGATGGGGGCCGTGGTGACCTGGGCGAGCGCCGGGAGCGTGGGGTTCAAGGGCTCGCGCAAGAGCACCCCCTTCGCCGCGCAGGTCGCCGCCGAGAACGCTGCCAGGAAGGCCATGGAGCTGGGGCTCAAGCAGGTCGAGGTCTGCGTCAAGGGACCCGGCGCGGGGCGGGAGGCGGCCATCCGCTCCCTGCAGGCGGTTGGGCTGGAGGTCACGGCCATCCGGGACGTGACCCCCATCCCCCACGACGGCTGCCGGCCCCCCAAGCGGCGCCGGGTCTAGCCATGGGACTCACGTAGTCAGGAGGGGGAAGGTTGGCACGATACCACGGTCCGGTCTGTCGGCTCTGCCGCCGCGAGGGCCTGAAGCTCTTCCTGAAGGGCTCGCGGTGCTTCACGGACAAGTGCGCCATCGAGCGCCGGAACTACCCGCCCGGGCAGCACGGCCTGGGCCGCTCGAAGCAGTCGCCCTACGCCCAGCAGCTCCGGGAGAAGCAGAGGGCCAAGCGGATCTACGGGCTCCTGGAGCGCCAGTTCCGCCGCTACTTCGAGTGGGCCGAGCGGGAGAAGGGGATCACGGGCGAGAACCTGCTCCGGTTCCTTGAGCGTCGCCTGGACAACGTCGTCTACCGGCTCGGGTTCGCCTCCTCCCGCAAGGAGGCCCGCCAGATGGTCCGCCACGGCCATGTCCAGGTCAACGGCCGGAAGGTGAACATCCCGTCCTATCTCGTGAAGGTCGGCCAGGCGGTCCAGCTCCGGCCCGAGTCCAAGCTCCAGGAGCGGGTCGCCGAGAACCTGGCCGCGGGGCGCGGGCAGGTCCCGGCGTGGCTTGAGCTTGCCCCCGACGCCAGGCGCGGCGTGGTGCGGGCCCTCCCGCTGCGCGAGGATATCCAACTCCCGGTCCAGGAGCAGCTCATCGTCGAGCTGTACTCGAAGTAGGGGGGGCGTATGCCGAAGGTCACCTTCCAACGCCCCCGCAAGATCGAGTGGGAGGTCCTCACCCCGGGCTACGGGCGGATCGTCGCCGAGCCCTTCGAGAAGGGGTATGCCCTCACGGTGGGGAACTCCCTCCGGCGGACGCTCCTCTCGGCCCTGCCGGGGGCTGCCGTCACCTGGGCGAAGATCGAGGGGGTGAAGGGGGACACCACCGAGTTCCTGCTCAACCTGAAGTCGGTCGCCATCAAGCTCCACCAGGACAAGCCCAAGACGCTTCGCCTGGAGACCCGGGGCCCCAAGACCGTCACCGCCGGCGACCTGGGGAAGGGGGACCCGGACGTGGAGATCCTGAACCCGGAGCAGGCCCTGGTCGTCCTCGAGAAGGGCGACAAGTTGGCCCTCGAGGTAGGCATCCGGACCGGTCGGGGTTACGTCTCTGCGGAGCGGCACGAGGGGGTCCCGGCCGGCACCCAGGCCCTGGACGCGGCCTTCTCCCCGGTCCGGCGCGTCAACTACGCGGTGGAGATGTCGCGCCTCGGGAAGATCATCGACTACGAGAAGCTGACCGTCGAGCTCTGGACCAACAGCGGGATCACCCCCGACGATGCCCTCATCCGGGCCTCGCAGCTCCTCCGCGACCACTTCGACCTCCTCACCCCCGAGGGGGCCGAGGAGGAGGACGAGGAGGAGTCCGAGGGGGCCCGCCTCGGCCGGGCGGACGAGTAGGGCCCGGGAGGACCATGCGACATCGAAAGGCCGGGAAGAAGCTCGGGCGGGTCACCGCCCACCGGTGGGCCCTCTTTCGGAACCTCCTGACCGCCCTCTTCCGACACGAGCAGGTCACGACCACGGTCGTCAAGGCCAAGGCCCTGCGCCCCCTCGCCGACCGCATGGTCACGCTGGCCAAGCGGGAGGAGCTCCATGCCCGCCGTCAGGTCCTCCGCCTGATCGTGGACGCCGCGGTGGTCCGGAAGCTCTTCGACACCATCGCGGCCCGCTACGCCGACCGGCGGGGCGGCTACACCCGGATCATCCGGGTCGGTCGTCGGCCCGGGGACGGGGCCCCCATGGCCGTCCTCGAGCTGGTGGACCGCCCCGAGACCCCGAAGAAGGAGAAAGGGAAGAAGGGCGCGAAGGCGCGGCCCAGGGAGGCGGAGAAGGCCGCGGCCGGGGCCTGAAGCCGTCGAAGGGGGGCTAACGCCCCCCTCCGAGCCTTCCCCCCAGAGGTTGCGCCGGCAAAGCCGGCGCTCGGAGCGGAACGTCTATCCGCGAG
>JACPHL010000162.1 GCA_016188625.1 Candidatus Rokuibacteriota bacterium
GGACCGCACATCGGGGACCGCGGTCCCGCTCCCTCGCCCCGGGCTCGGGCCGCTCCGCCGCGCTGAGTCCGCCTGCGGCTCGGCCGGAATGTCGCCCTCGAGGGCCCCCCGCCCGGCCTGGGCGCAGGTTCGTGACTCTCGGCTGGCGGATGGACGGTCCGCTCCGAGCGCCGGCCATCTCGGGGGGGAGGCAGGCCCCGAAGCCTTTCGCCAGCGGCGAAGCCGGACTGGCGAAAAAGGTGGGCTTTGCCCAGGGCCGTCGGACGGGGGGGCGAAGCCCCCCCTCCGAGTTATTTAGGGGTCGGAGCAGTCGCGGGTGTAGCCGCAGTGGGGGCAGATCAGCTTGCAATGGATCTCGCGCATGGGGGTCCCGCAGACCCAGCAGGGGTGGGGCTCCGGCTCCCGGGTCCGCGCCGCCGCATGTGCTATAATGACTTTCCGATCCATTGCGCCTCCCATTCTATGGCCGATGCTGTGGCGGAAGCAACTCCTCTTGATCGCCTTCTTGCTCGCCGGCTGCCAGCCCCTGACCTTCGAGGCGATCCGGGCTGACCTCGCGGCCGGCCACGGCCACTACATCGAGCGTGTCCCCTTCATCCCCCAGGAGGAGTACTACTGCGGGCCGGCCTCGCTCGCCATGGTCCTCCGCTACTGGGGGGTGGAGGCTGACCAGGACGAGATCGCCAGCGAGGTCTTCCTCAAGTCCATCCGGGGGACCCTGAACTTCGACCTGGAGTTCTACGCCCGGCGGCGGGGCCTGCACGCGCGGAGCTTTCAGGGGACCCTCGAGGGGGTGAAGGCCGAGCTCCGCCGGAACCACCCCCTGATCGTCTTCCAGGACCTCGGCCTCGGGCCTTACTCCATCCCCCACTTCGCCGTCCTCATCGGCTACGACGAGCGCCGGGAGGTGGTGGTCCTCCACTCCGGGACCACGGCCAACCGCGTCCTCCCCTACGACGAGTTCCTCCGCACCTGGGAGCGCCGACAGCGGTGGACCCTCCTCATCACCCCGGCGCCCTCGTGAGCCGGCCCGCGCCCTGCTGATGCCCGCCCTGCCGCTCCCCGCGGCCGAGCGGGCCCGTCTCCTCCGCGTGGCCCTCGGCGCAGCCCCGCCGGATCTCCTGCTCGCGGGCGGCCGGGTCGTCAACGTCTACACCGGCGAGGTCCTCGCCTGGGACGTGGCCGTCGCCGGGGAGCGGATCGCCGCCGTCGGCTCCGACCTCGGGGCGACGGCCGGGCCGGGGACCCGGGTCCTCGACGTCGCCGGGAAGGTCCTGGTCCCGGGGTTCATCGACGGCCATACCCATCTTGACAACATCCTGACCGTCCCCGAGCTGCTCCGGGTGGCCGTCCCGCGGGGCCTGACCGCCTTCGTCAGCGAGATGGCCCAGATCACCTCGGCCCTGGGGCTTCCCGGGGCGCGCTGGTTCGTGGAGGGCCTCCGGGACCAGCCGATCCACTGCTTCGCCACCGCCCCGGTCATCACGTTCCTCACCACCGAGGTCGTCGAGGGGGCGCCGGCGATCGACGAGGGGGAGATGGCCGCCCTGCTCGAGGACCCGCACGTCCTCGGGCTCGGCGAGGTCTACTGGCATCGCCTCCTCGAGCGCCCCGAGCGCCTGCTCCCCCTCATCGAGCGCGCGCGGGCCCTGGGCAAGAGCGTGGAGGGGCACTCGGCCGGCGCGCGCGGGGCGAAGCTCTGCGCCTTCTCGGCCGCCGGGGTGGGGTCCTGCCACGAGCCGATCACGGCGGGGGAGGCCCTGGAGCGGCTCAGGCTCGGGCTGCACGTCCTGATCCGCGACGGATCGGTCCGGCAGGACCTCGAGGCGGTCGCGGCGGTGAAGGACGAGGAGGTCTCCCTCCGGCGGGCCACGCTGGCCTCGGACGGGATCTGGCCCGTGGAGCTGGTGGAGCGCGGCTACATGGACGCCATCGTCCAGAAGGCCATCGATCTCGGCATCCCCCCCGTGACCGCCTACCAGATGGCGAGCCTCAACGCGGCCGAGCACTACGGGCTCGACGGCGACCTCGGCGGGATCGCCCCCGGCCGGTCCGCCGACATCCTCGCCGTCCCGGACCTCCGCGAGGTCCGGCCGGAGCTGGTGGTGGCGCGGGGGCGGGTGGTGGCCCGCGAGGGGCGCCTCCTGGTCGAGCCCCGCCCGCTCCCCCGGCCGCCCGCGGTGTCCGACGGGCTCCGCCTCGGCCCGATCTCGGCCGACACCTTCCGCCTCCCCGCGCGCGGCCGGACCGCGCGGGTCCGGGTGATCCGGATCGCCGGTGACATCCTGACCGCCGAGGACGAGGCCACCGTCCCCGTGCGCGACGGGAGGATCGAGGCGGATCCCGGCGCCGACCTCCTCCTGGCCGCGGCCCTCGCCCGGCGGGGCTCGGGGATGCGGGCCGTGGTGCTGCTCCGGGGCCTCGGCCTCCGCGCCGGGGCCCTGGCCTCTACCTTCTCCTTCGACACCGCCGACCTCGTGGTCGTGGGGACCACGCCCGAGGCCATGGCCGGCGCGGTCCGGCACCTGATCGCCTTGGAAGGCGGGGTCGTAGCCGTGGATGACGCGGGGACGGCGCTGGCGGCCGTCCCCCTCCCGCTGGGCGGGGTCGCCTCGCCGGCCCCCGTGGAGGAGCTGGCCCGCGGCCTCCAGGCGATCGAGCGGGCGGCGCGGGGACTCGGCTGCCGGGTCGCCCGCCCCCTGCTCACCCTGATCACCCTCACCTTCCAGGCGATCCCCGCCCTCCGGCTCACCCCGCGAGGGCTCCTCGAGGTCAAGACGCAGCGGTTCCTGGATCTCCTGGTTTCATGAGGGACCTCCCGGGGATCCTCGCCCCCGGCTTCCTCCGCGCCACGCTCGCGAACTTCCTCTTCTTCTCGAACCTCTCCGCCTTTTACCTCCTCCCCCTCCACCTCAAGGGGCTCGGGGCCACCGAGTCCCAGGTCGGTCTCGTCATGGGGGCCTACAGCGCCACCGCCATCCTCTGCCAGCCGCTCGTGGGCGGCGCGGTGGATCGCCTCGGCCGCCGCCCGTTCCTCCTCACCGGCGCGGTGCTGGCCGGGATCGCCTCGGCCGCCTTCGCCCTGCTCCCCGGGGTGTTCGCCGTCTTCCCGCTCCTCCGGCTCCTCCAGGGGCTCGGCTACTCGGCCTTCTACGTCGCCACCTTCACCCTCGTGGCCGACCTCGCGCCCGCCGCGCGGCGGGGGCAGACCCTCGGGCTCTTCGGGACCTCCGGCCTGGTCGCCACCGCGGTGGCGCCGGCCCTCGGGGAGCCCGTGCTTCGCCTGCTGGGCTTCCGGGTCTTCGCGCTCTCGGCGACGGCCGTGGCCATCGGCGCCGTGCTGGTCGCCCTCCGGCTGGCGGAGCCGCCGCGGGCCCTGCTCCCCGCCTCCGCCGGACTCCGGGGCGTGCTCCGGGGGATCGCCGAGGCGCCGCGCCTCCCGATGGCGCTCGCCTTCGCCTTCGGGCTGGGTCTCGGGGTGGTCTTCACCTTCCTCCCGACCTACGCCGAGGAGGTGGGCGTCCGTCGGCTCGGCCTGTTCTTCCTCGCCTACGGAACGGCGGCCCTCTCGGTGCGGACCTTCGGGGGGCAGCTCATCGACACCCTCGGTCGGCGCCCGATCATCCTCCCCGCCCTCCTCCTGCAGGCCCTGGGGGCGGGGCGCCTGGCGCTCCTGGGCCTCCTCGTCGGCCCGGGCGGGCTGCCGGCCCTGCCGTTCCTCGTCCTCATCGGCGGGAGCGCGGGGGCGGCGCACGGGTTCCTCTACCCGGCCCTCACCGCCCTCATCATGGACGTGACCGCCCCGGAGGGGCGGGGCCGGGCGCTGGGGGTCTTCAGCGCCTTCGTCCTGGCCGGCCACGCCTTCGGGGCGATGGCCTTCGGCCCCGTCGCCCACGCCCTCGGCCACGGCCCCATGTTCGCCCTCCTCGCCGGGGTGCTGCTCGTCGCCTTCGCCGCGGCCTTCCGGTTGGCGCGCTAGCGGGTGTATACTGACTCCACGATCCGTCCGGGGGAGGTTCGGTCATGACGGGCAGGTGGCGCATGACGGGGGCGGGGGTGCTCATCGCGGTGGCGCTTCTCCTCGCCGGGGCGAAGGAGCAGGGGACCGGGGAGGGACAGCCCCCGGCCCCCTCGGGGCCTCAGGAGGCCGAGGTGGTGGGGGTGGTCCTGGATCGCCAGACCCAGCAGCCGATGGTGGTGCTCCAGGGGAAGCGCGACAAGCGGCACCTGGCCATGGTCATCGGCTTCTTCGAGGCGAACGGGATCGCCATCCCCCTGCAGGGGGTGACGCCGCCCCGTCCGCTCACCTACGACCTCCTCCTCACCCTGCTCGGGAACCTCAAGACCAGCCTGAAGCGCGTCATCATCACCGACCTCCGGGACGACATCTACTACGCGACGCTCTTCCTGGACGCCCAGGGACGCGAGCTCTCGGTGGACTCCCGGCCCTCCGACGCCATCGCCCTCGCCCTCCGGGCCAGGGTCCCGATCCTGATCGAGGACCGGGTGTTCGACAAGGCGGACCGGCTGGTCCCGAAGCCCGGTCCGAGCCCGCACTTCTAGGAAGGGGCCGATCGCGACGAGGCGCGCCGTGAAGGGAGAGGAGTGGGCCGTCCAGCGCCGGCTAGACGACTTCCTCGGGGGGCTCGAGGCCAAGTTCGGCGCGCTGCGCGGCCGGATCGAGGTGGTCCCCAGCCCCGGGGTCGCCTTCGAGGAGATCGGCGGGCTCGAGCAGTCCAAGGCCGAGATTCGCGGGCTCTCCTCGGCGCTGCGGGTCCCGGACCTCTACCGGGAGTGGGGGATCACCCCGTCGCGAGGGGCCCTCCTCTACGGCCCTCCCGGCACGGGCAAGACCCTCCTCGCCAAGGCCCTGGCCACCGCCGCCGGGGCGCTCTTCTACCACCTCAAGCTCCTCAACCTCACCTCCAAGATCGGCCCCGCCACCGCCGAGGTCGTGCAGGGGGTCTTCGGCGTGGCGACCGCCGAGGGGAAGGGCGTGGTCTTCCTGGACGAGGCCGACGCCCTGAGCCTCGAGCACGTCCTCCCCCCCGACCGGGCGCGGGAGGTCTCCATGCAGCTCATCGGCGGGCTGGTCGAGCTGCTCGACGGCCTCAGGGAGTTCCCGAACCTCATGATCCTGGCGGCGACGAATCGTCCCGACGCCATCGACCCGGCCCTGATCGCCCCGGGGCGCCTGGACCGGATCATCGAGGTCCCCCTCCCCGAGGGGCCGGCCCTCCGGGAGATCATCGAGATCCATCGGGTGAGGGCGGAGGTGCTGGCCGGCCGCCCGCTCTTCGAGCCGCTCGACTTCGACGCGATCCTCCCGCGGGTCGCGGGGATGAGCGGGGGCGAGGTGGCCGAGGTGGTGCGCCGGGCCCTGGAGGGGAAGGTCCAGTTGGCCGGGGCCGAGCAGGCCGCGGGGCCCGTCACCACCCGCGACCTCCTCCTGGCGGTGGACGCCCTGCGGCGCGTCCGCGACGTCGTGGAGAAGATCCGCTACGGCCAGTACCTCTGATGGGGCGGGGGGAGGGGGCGGCGAGCGGGGCGGAGACCACGGTCCGGGTCCGCTACAAGGACACGGATGCCATGGGGATCTGCTACTACGGCAACTACCTGACCTACTTCGAGGTCGGGCGCGTCGAGTATCTCCGGCAGAAGGGGCTCCCCATGTCCTGGGTGGACCAGCGGCTCCACCTGCCGGTCGTCGAGGCCTCTGTCAAGTACCACCGGCCCGCGCGGCTGGACGACCTGCTCGTGGTCCGGGCGTGGATCGGCGCCAAGCGGCGGGCGAGCTTCGAGTTCCGCTACGAGATCCGCCACGCCGAGACGCAGGCGCTCGTCGCCTCCGGCCACACCCTGCACGCCTGCCAGGAGGTTATGACGGGGAAGATGGTGGGGATCCCGGAGTGGCTCGACGAGCGGCTGACGGAGGACACGGCCGCCCCGGCGGGCTGAGCGCATCTCCGAGTCAGCTTCTGGGGGGAGGTTTCGGAAGGGGGGCGGAGCCCCCCTCCGAGTTTCTGCTATAGTGGAGGCATGACGCCGGCGGTCCTCTACAACCGGCCCGGCTGACCCACCTGCCTCGGGGCGAGGGAGTTTCTCTCGGCACGCGGCATCGAGTTCGTGGAGCGCTCCGTGGAGGCGGCCCCGGTGGGGAAGGAGGAGACCGCCGGCCTCGCCCGGCGGGCCTGGGAGCTCTACGTGAAACACGGCCAGGAGGTCCTGCACTTCGAGGCGGGACGGAACCCGATCACCGATGCCGAGATCCTGGCCTACCTCGTCCACGATGACGGCCAGTTGCGCGTCCCGGTGCTCGTGCGCGGGGGACTCCTGGTGCGGGGCTATACCGAGGAGCTCTACGCGCGGGTCTTCGGGGGGGAGGGGCGATGATCCCAGAGGCGGTCATGGAGGAATACCGGGAGGGCTTCGACACGAGCCTCTCGCCTTCCCTGGAGACCCTGGCCCGGAGGCGGATGGAGTACTTCAGAAAGGTGAGCGGCGACACCCGCCTGTCTACCGCCGACCGGGTGCTGCTCCTCACGCATACCGACGCCGTCCTCCTCTACAGCCTCCTCTCCTTCGACGCCTCCTCCAAGGAGAACGCCAAGAAGTACATGAACGCCGTGGCCTCCACGGTCCTGGAGCTCATCGACGAGCGGGAGTGACCCGCCCGCCCCGCCTCCCTCGCGCTGTCCTTTCGTCGCTGACCCGCCTGCGGGGGATCGCACGGACAGGCCGGCTCGCCGCGGCTCAACAGCCCCCGATGTGGACGGGCGAGGCGAGGGTCCGGGCGTAGGCCAGATATCGCTTGAAGACCAGCACGTGGAAGTGCGCCTGCTGGAGCTCCTCGATGGCGTAGAGCCACCCCTGGCGGCTGAGGCGGTCGAGGACCAGGCGTACCCAGAGGATCTCGCGGTCGGTGAGGGGCTGCCTGGAGAGGTCCACCGCCGCGCCGGTGAGGTGGGTGGAGCGGATCCGACCGTCGGCCGGCGCCGCGTTGTGGTTCCAGGTGGCGAGGGCGCGCTGGATATCGACGGTCCGCGCCAGGCTCGTGACCTTGAGGCGCGTCCCGAATAGGCCGTGGAGCCCCCCGGCGAGCTGCTCGATGAAGCGCTTCGTCCAGGGGCGCGTCACCCGGAGCCAATCGGGGACCCCCGCGACCCAGTAGGTGCGGGTCTCCTCGGGGAGGCGCACCAGCAGGCCGGCCCGGACGAAGCGCCGCAGCATGCGGCGATCCCGGAGGCGGGAGAGGCCCTGCCGGTCCGCCGCCATGTTCTCCCGGCGGAGGTGGCCCGGCCTCGCGGTGAGGGCGACGGTGTCCGGCGGGAGCCTGCCCCGGGAGAGGTCGGGGAGCGCGGGGAGGGTCAGGGTCCGCCCGACCCGGAGGACGGCGTTCGGGCGGATCCCGTTGAGCCGGGCCAGCTCCCTCGCCGTGGTGCCGTGGCGCGCCGCCAGCGCCGACAGGGTGTCGCCTGGCCTGATCCGGTGGCACCACTGAGGCGATGCCGCCGCGGGCACGCCCTGGACCAGCACGAGCACCGCCAGGAGGACGATCGCGAGCGCGCGACCGCGCGCGGCCTTCCTCGCACAACCCACGGGGCCACTCCAGCACAGGGGGCGCCGGCGAGTCAAGTTTTCGGCCCCCCGGGGCGTCGCCGCCGGTCTCCGGCCGGGTGGTGTATAATGAATTGCAGGTCTCAGGCGAGCACCGCGCGTCCGCGAACCCCCATGGCCAGCCGGCCTAACGAGCGTTCATCCCGCGAGATCGTCCACCCGTGATCGAGGTCGAAGGGCTGACCAAGTACTACGGGCCGTCGGCGGCCATCCAGGACGTCTCCTTCCGGGTGGAGCGGGGCGAGATCGTCGGGGCCCCAACGGCGCCGGCAAGACCACCACCATGCGGATCCTGGCCTGCTTCATGCCGGCCACGAGCGGCCGGGCGCGGGTGGCGGGCTTCGACGTCCTCGAGCACTCCCTGGAGGTCCGCCGGCGGATCGGGTACCTCCCGGAGAACATCCCCCTCTACGGCGACATGACGGTCGTCGACTATCTCGGCTTCGTCGCCGAGGTCAAGGGGGTGGGCCGGGCGGAGCGGCGGCGCCGGGTCGGGGAGGTCCTCGAGCGCTGCCTGATCGAGGAGGTCCGGGGCAAGCTGCTGGCGCAGCTCTCCAAGGGGTACCGGCAGCGGGTCGGGCTCGCCCAGGCCCTGATCGGCGACCCCGAGGTCCTCATCCTCGACGAGCCCACCATCGGGCTCGACCCGCGCCAGATCGTCGAGATCCGCTCCCTCATCAAGTCCCTGGCGGGGCAGCGGACCATCATCCTCTCGACCCATATCCTCCCCGAGGTCTCGATGGTCTGCGAGGGGGTCGTCATCATCAACCACGGTCGCATCGTCGCCCAGGGCACCCCCGAGAAGCTGACCGGAGAGCTCTCCCCCGTGGCCCGCACCCAGGTCCGGGTGGCGGGGCCCGCGGAGGCGGTCGCCGCGGCCCTCGGCCGCGTCCCGGGGGTGCTGAGGGTCGAGCAGGCGACCGAGGCCGACGGGGTGGGGGTCTTCGTGGTGGAGTCGCCGCGGGACCAGGACGTCCGGGCCGAGGTCGCCCGGCTCGTCGCCGAGCAGGGCTGGGGGCTGCTCGAGCTCCGGCCCATGGGGATGAGCCTCGAGGACATCTTCATCCGCGTGGTCGCCGGCGAGGAGCCCGCCGCCGGGGCGCCGGGGGAGGCCGGATGAGGGTCTGGTCGATCTTCAAGAAGGAGGTGCGCCTCTACTTCGTCTCGCCGATCGCCTACGTGGTCTTCGCCATCTTCGCGCTCGTCTCTGGGGCGTTCTTCTACGGGTATCTGATCGATTACGCCTTCTACTCCATGCGTGCCGCCATGAGCCCGATGCTGGCCGGCGACCTCAACATCACCGAGGGGGTGATGCGGCCCCTGCTTCAACACGTGATCGCCGTGATCATGCTGTTCGTGCTGCCTCTCCTCACCATGCGCCTCTTCGCCGAGGAGAAGAAGGTCGGGACCATCGAGCTCCTCCTCACCTATCCGGTCCGCGACGGGGAGGTCCTCCTCGGGAAGTACCTGGCCGCCCTCGCCCTCTTCCTCGGGATGCTCGTGCTCACGCTCTGCTATCCGATCCTCGTCGGGTCGATGGCGCGCCTGGAGTGGGGGCCGCTCCTGTCGGGCTACCTCGGTCTCGTCCTCCAGGGGGCGGCCTTCCTCGCGGCCGGGGTCCTGATCTCCTCCCTGACCGAGAACCAGGTCGTGGCCGCGGTCGCCACCTTCGGGATCCTCCTCCTCCTCTGGGTCGCCCCGTCCCTGGTCGCCAATTTCGTGGGGTCCGAGCTGGCGCGGATCCTCGCCCATCTGTCGATGCTGGAGCAGTTCGAGGGCTTCGCCAAGGGCGTCATCGACACCAAGGCCGTGGTGTACTACCTGAACTTCACGCTCCTCTGCCTCTTCCTGACGCTGCGGTCGCTGGAGTCCAAGCGGTGGAGGGGCTGATGCGACGGCTTCCGGGCGCGGCCCTCGCCCTGGGCGCGGCCCTGCTCGTCGCGGGCGGCGCGCTCTGGCTCGTCCGCCCGGAGTGGGGGGTCGCCCGCGCGGCCGCCCTGGGCCTCGGCGGGGTCCTGGCGCTCTTCGCCGTCTACGCGGGCTTTCACCGGATCCGGGCCTTCTTCGGCCGTCGCGCGGCGCGGTACGGCTTCAACGTGGCCGTGATGATCCTCCTCGTCCTGGGGATCATCGCCCTGGTGGAGGCGGTCTCGTACCGGCACCACTGGCGGTTCGACCTGACCGAGAACCGCCGGCACAGCCTCTCCCCCCAGACCTTCCGGCTGCTCAAGGCCCTGGCCGCGCCCGTGAGCGCCACGGCCTTCTTCCGCCCCGACCAGTCCGGGAGGCGGGCGGCCGAGGACCTCCTCAAGCAGTACGCCGCCCGCTCCGACGGGAAGCTCGCCTGGCAGGTGGTGGACCCCGACCGCAACCCCCTCCTCGCCCAGCGCTACGGGGTCGAGGCCTACGGGACCGTGGTCCTCGAGGCCCGGCTGACGAAGGACCAGGTCAAGGAGGAGAAGGTCCTCGATGTCACCGAGGAGAAGCTGACGAACGCCCTGATCCGGGTCACCCGCGAGGGGCGGCGGGTGGTCTACTTCACGAAGGGGCACGGGGAGCGGGACCTCGCCTCGACCGAGCGGGACGGTCTCAGCGAGGTCAAGGCGACCGTCGAGAAGGCCAACTACGAGGTCAAGGAGCTCCTCCTGGCCCGCGACCTCAAGGTCCCGGACGACGCGGCCGTCCTGGTCATCCCCGGGCCCCAGAAGGACCTCCTTCCCCAGGAGCTCGCGGCCGTCGAGGCCTTCGTCGCCCGGGCGGGGAAGGTCCTCGTCCTCCTCGACCCCTTCCAGGCCCCCGGCCTCGTCCCGTTCCTGGCGCAGTACGGGATCCAGCTCGGCAACGACGTCATCATCGACCTGTCGCCGGGGGGGCGGCTGATGGGGGCCGGGCCCGAGGTCCCGGTGGTGGGGCAGTACGAGGGGCACCCGATCACCCAGGGCTTCCGGTTCGCCACCCTCTTCCCCCTCGCCCGCACCGTCGGGATCCTGGAGCCGCCGCCGCCGGGCGTCACCGCGCAGACCCTGGCCCGGACCTCCTCGGAGAGCTGGGCCGAGACCAGCCGGGCGCAGCTGGACCGGGGCCAGGTCAAGCCGGACCCGGAGGACCAACGGGGGCCGCTCCCGATCGCCGCGGTGGCCACCGTCGAGGCCGAGGCCGGCGAGCGGGCGGGCGCCCGCGCGCGGGTGGTGGTCTACGGCGATTCGGATTTCGTCTCGAACAGCTTCCTCCACCTCTCGGGGAACCGGGACCTCTTCCTCAACACCCTGTCGTGGCTGGCCGAGGAGGAGGACCTCATCGCGATCCGGCCCCGGGAGGCCCGCGCCACCCCGCTCTTCCTCACCGCGGCCCAGACCCGCCTGGTCTTCTGGCTCCCCGTGGTGGTCGTGCCCGGGGCGGTGGCGGTCAGCGGGATCTGGGTCGTCGTCCGGCGGCGACGTGCGCGGTAGCGGGTCGGCGAGGGGGCGGCGGGAGGCGGCGTGATGCGCGCCCGGACGACGGTGATCCTGGCCATCCTCTTCGCCGCGCTGGCGGCCTTCTACTACGTCTATGAGGTCCGCCTCGGGCCCGACCGCGAGCGGGCCGAAGCCGAGCGCCACCGCCTCTTCGCCCTGGAGGCCAAGGACGTCGAGGAGCTGCTCCTCCGGCGCGGCGGCGAGATGATCCGGCTCAGGCGCGAGGGGGAGGAGTGGCGCCTGATCGAGCCGGTCCGGGCCCGCACCGAGCCGGGGGTTGTGGAGGGGATCGTCTCCTCCCTCGCCTCCGCCCGCATCGAGCGCGAGGTCGAGGCGAACCCGACCTCCGTGGCCGAGTTCGGCCTCGATCCCCCCGCCGTGGAGATCACCCTCCGGGCCAAGGGGGAGGAGCGCGGCCTCCGCCTCGGGGCCAAGAGCCCGACGGGGGTCTGGGTCTACGCCCAGGAGCGCGGGCGGCCGGCGGTGTTCCTCCTCTCCGACTTCATCCTGCGCGATGCCCGGAAGACGCCCGAGGAGCTGCGGGACAAGACGGTGCTGGCCTTCGAAGTCCAGGACGTCACCGCCCTGGAGATCAGGACCCGGGGCCGGGTGCTGCGGGCCGAGGAGCGCGCGGGGGAGGGGTGGCGGCTCGCCCGGCCGCTCGAGGTCCGGGCGGATCAGGGCCGGATCCGGGAGTTCCTCGACACGCTGAAGGCCGCCCGGATCAAGGCCTTCGTCGAGGAGGCCCCGGCGGCCGTGGCCCGCTACGGGCTCGCGGAGCCCCTCCGGGTGACCCTCTGGCTCGGCCGGGAGACGGCGCGAACCGCCAAGACCCTCCTCCTCGGGCGGGCGGACCAGGCGCGAGGGGGGATCTACGCCCAGCGCGAGGGGGAGCCGGCCGTCTTCCTGGTCGGGGAGGAGCTCCCCGGGGCCGTCCCCCTGACCGTGACGGCCCTTCGCGACAAGACCGTGGTGGACTACGACCGCGGGAAGCTCGGCAAGGTGGCGATCGAGAGCCCCAAGGGGCGGGTGGTTCTGGTCAAGGAGGGGCCGGGATGGCGACTGACCGAGCCCCTGGCGGCCGAGGCCGATGACCGCGCGGTCTCGGACCTCCTCTCCGCGCTCGGGGACCTCCGGGCCAAGGAGTTCCTGGCCGAGGCGCCCCGGGGCCTGGCTCGGTACGGGCTCGACCGGCCCGAGGTGCGGGTGAGTCTCTGGGAGCAGGAGGCGGAGGCCCCGGTGCGTCTGCTCCTCGCCCCAGCCCGGGACCGCAAGGGGATGGCCTACGCCGCCGTCGCGGGGCGAGGGCCTATTACCCTGGTGGAGGCCGAGGCCCTCCGGGTCCTCGCCCGCTCCCCCCACGACCTCAGGGACCGCTCGCTGTTCGGGACCCTCGACCCCCGCGCGGTCAGGTCGATCCGCCTCACGCTCGGCGAGACGCGGGTGGTCCTGGAACGGCGCGGGGAAGAGGAGTGGCGGATGCTCGAGCCGCGCCGGGCCAGGGCCCGGGCCTCGCGCGTCAACGACCTCCTCTGGACCCTCCAGGGCCTCCGGTGGCGCGCCACCGCCGAGGGGGAACCGGCCCGTCTCGGCCTGGAGCCCCCGCGCCTCGCCGTGTCGCTCCTCGGGAGCGACGGGCAGGAGCTGGGCGCGCTTCACGTCGGGCGCGTCGAGGAGGGCGAGGCCTACGTGCAGGTCCCGGGACGGTCGGAGCTCTACGTGGTCGAGACCAAGGCCCTCGGGGATCTCCCCGAGGGTCCCGACGACCTCGCCCCCTGATTCGTGGGAGGCCACCATGGCGGCGCTCTACCTGAAGCAGATGGAGCTGGGCCCGATGCAGAACTATGTCTACCTGGTGGGGGATCCGGAGACCCGGGAGTGCGTGGTGGTGGACCCCGCCTGGGAGCTCGACACCATCGTCCAGACGGCTGAGGCCGATGGGATGACGGTCACCGGGGTGCTGGTGACCCACACCCACCCCGATCACGTCGGCGGCCACCTCTTCGGGACCGACATCCCGGGCGTGGCGGATCTCCTCGAGCGGGTTCCGGCGAAGGTCTACGTCCACAAAGCCGAGCGGGAGTTCCTGAAGGGGTTCGGCTCGGACCTCCGGGCGGTCGAGGGCGGGGAGGGGCTCCAGGTCGGGCGGCTCACGATCACCTTCCTCCACACCCCCGGCCACACCCCCGGCTCCCAGTGCTTCTATGTGGACGGTCGCCTCATCTCCGGGGACACCCTGTTCATCAGCTCCTGCAGCCGGACCGACCTGCCCGGCGGCGACCCGAGCGAGATGTACAGGAGCCTC
>JACPHL010000167.1 GCA_016188625.1 Candidatus Rokuibacteriota bacterium
CGATCACCTGGACGAGGTAGGGGATGACATCTCCCGCCCGCTCGATAAGGACCGTGTCCTCCACGCGCACGTCCTTCCGCCTGACCTCGTCCTCGTTGTGCAGGCTGACGTTGCTGACGGTGACGCCGGCCAGCTCCACCGGCTCGAGGAGCGCCACGGGGGTGAGGGCGCCGGTCTTGCCGACCTGGACCTGGATCGCCCGGACGCGCGTGGTGGCCTGGCGCGCGGCGAACTTGTAGGCGATCGCCCAGCGGGGGTGGTGGGAGGTCGCCCCGAGCCGACGTTGTTGCTCGAGGTCATCGACCTTCACCACGACCCCGTCGGCCTCGTACTCGAGCCGGTCGCGCTCGGCCTCGAGCTCCCGACAGTAGGCGATCACCTCGTCCAGGGAGGCGCAGCGCCGGGACCTCGGATTCGTCTTGAGGCCGGCCCCGCGGAGGGCCTCCAGGGCCTCCCAATGGGTCCGGAACGGGAAGGGCTCCCCGTAGCTGACCTGGTAGCAGTAGATGTCCAGGGGGCGGCGGGCGGTGATGGCGGAGTCCTTCTGGCGGACCGAGCCGGCCGCGGCGTTCCGGGGGTTGGCGAAGGACGGCTCTCCGGCCTCCTCGAGCTGGCGGTTCAGCCGCTCGAAGGCCGACCGGCTCATGTAGACCTCGCCCCGGACCTCGATCTCGCGGAGCCCGGCGAGGGCACCCCGGAGCGCGAGCGGGATCGACCGGATCGTGCGCAGGTTCTGGGTGACGTCCTCGCCCCGCCGCCCGTCCCCCCGCGTCGCCCCCCGTGCCAGCCGCCCCGCCTGGTAGAGGAGGGCGACCCCGAGCCCGTCGATCTTCGGCTCGCAGACGTACTCGAACCGGGCCCCCGGCAGGACCCTCCCGACCCGCTCCTCGAAACCCCGGAGGCCCTCGGCGTCGGTGGCGTTGTCGAGGCTGAGCATGGCCGCCCGGTGCTCGACCGAGGCGAAGAGCTCGACCGGCTCCCCGGCCACGCGCTGGGTCGGGGAGTCGGGGGTGATCAGCTCGGGGTGGGCGGCCTCGAGCTTGCGCAGCTCCCGGAAGAGGGCGTCGTACTCCGCGTCGGAGATCTCCGGGGCGTTCTCGACGTAGTACTTGTGGTCGTGGTAGCGGATCTGCTCGCGGAGCTCCTCGACGCGCTGGCGGACCCCCGGCGGGGCGCTCACGGCGGGCCCCCTGCGATCAGGGGCTCCCCGTCCGGGACGGCGTCGAGGTGGCGAGGCATCGCGCCCACCATTATCACACGGGGAAAAGCCCTCGCAAGGGGCGCGCCGGCCCCCGTATAATCACCTGGCCATGACCTGGTCCGAGTGGCGCCGGCTCCTCCCGCTCTACGCCGGCGGTTGCCTCGGCCCCCTGGCCGGCTCGGCCATGGTGACCCTGATCCCGGCCCTCACCGGCGTCTTCGAGGTCGGGGTGGGGGTCATGGCCCTCTCCCTGACGGTCTACATGCTCCCGTTCTCGCTCGCCCAGCTCGTCTCGGGGGCGATCTCCGAGAGCTTCACCGCACGTCGGACCGCCCTGATCGGCTTCGCCGTCTTCTCGGGGGCCTCCCTGGCCTGCGCCCTGGCGCCGAGCATCGGGGTCTTCCTCGCGGCCCGCCTCGTCCAGGGCCTGGGCGCGGCCTTCCTCTTCCCGATCCTGATGGCCCTGATCGGCGAGGTCGTCGCCCCGGAGCGCCTCGGCCGGGCGATGGGGTACCTCGGGGTCACCCAGACCCTGGGCCTCACCGCCGGGCCGCTCCTGGCGGGGCTGCTCGATACCCACGCTGACTGGCGCGGGTTCTTCGTCATCCTGGCCGGCCTTGGGGGGGCGACGGCGTGGGGCTTCGCCAGGCTCTTCCACGGCGAGGTCGCCGCCGAAGGCCCGCGCGGGGTGCTGGGGATCCTCGGCCGGGTCCTCCGCCAGCGCGCGGTCCTGGCGCTCTCCCTGGCGGGGTACGCCTTCTTCTTCGCCCTGATCGGCGCGGTGACCTTCATGGCGGACCAGCTCAAGGTCGTCCACGGCCTGGGCGAGGATCGGATCGGACTGCTCCTGGCCGTCGCCGGCGTCGTCGGGATCCCGGCCTCGCCCCTCGCCGGCCACCTGGTGGACCGCCTCGGCCGGCGGTCCACGGCCGTCCTCGGACTCGCCGGCGTCCTCGCAAGCCTCCTCGCCCTCCTCCTCGTCCCCTACACCTTCCCCCGCTACCTGATCGTCCTCGCCGCCCTCGGGACCGGGAGCGCCCTGGCCTGGACCGCCTTCAACACCCTCTCCGTGGAGCTCCTCCCGGAGCTCCGGAAGCCGGTCGCCTCGATCTACAACGCCTTCCGCTTCTTCGGCTACGCCTCCTCGCCGCCGCTCCTGGCGCCGCTCTACGGCGCAGGCGTGGCCGGGGTCTACCTGGCCTGCCTCGGGGCGACCGGGCTCGCGATCCTCCTGCTCCGCGGGCTCCCGGAGCCCAGCCGGCCCCGGCGCGGCTAGGAAAGGGAGACGTCGGCCCCTCGCTCCACACGCTCCGCGGCGCACCCGTCTGTGGCGAGGAGGCGGCGGAGGGAGCTCTTACTACGGTTTGGCTGCCTTCGGGGAGGGGAGGCGGGCCTTCGCTTCCTTGATCAGGGCGAGGGCCCGGTCGCGGTCCTGGCCCGGCGGGACGACCTTGACGAAGCGCTCCCAGACCGCGACCGCGCCCTCGGGGTCCTGTTTCTGCTCGGCGAGGAGCTTGGCCTTGTCCCAGAGGGCGTGGGCGTAGTCGGGGTCGATGGCGAGGGCCTTGTCGAAGGCCTCCAGCGCCGCATCGGCGTGCCCGGCGATGGCGAGGATGACCCCGAGGTGGGTGATCGCGTTCGCGTTCTGGGGGTCGCGCGCCAGGACGGCCTTGTACGCCGCGATGGCCTCCTGGTAGCGCCCCTCGTCGAGGCTAGTGTGGGCGGCGCTCAACATCCCTTCGAGCATCTCCACGGGAATCGGCCGGGGGCTCCCCTCGGTCGGGGCCTGGGGTATCCCCGGCATCGGCATCCCGGCCAACGGCCGGGAGCCGGGCATCGGCGTCCCCGCCATGGGATCGGGCTGGGTGAACCTGACTATGAGGACGCCGAGGGCCAGCCCGAAGCCGACCAGGGCGAGCCCGCCGAGGACGAGGGCGGCGGGGCGGCGGCTCCAGGGCACGGGGGTCGAGACCGCCACCGGCTCACGTCGCGGCTCCGGGGCAGGGGGGGGCGCGGCGACCCCGAGCTCGTCCAGCCGCTTCAAGACCGCGGCCGCCCGGGCCTCGTACCGCGCCCGGAGCTCGGCGTAGTCCGGCTCGGTGAGGTGGCCGGCCTGGCGGTCCCACTCGAGCTCCTTGATCGCCCGGTACAGGGTGATCTTCTCCTCGAGGAGGTCGCGCGCCAGGTCGTCGTCCCGCTCCCGCTGAGCCGACTCGGCCGGGCGCCGGAGGAGGGGGTAGAGGACCAGCAGGAGGGCCAGGGCGGCCAGGACGGCGATGGCGAGGAGCCCGGTCACGAACCATCCAGGCGATCGAGCTCGGCCTTGATGCGCTCCCGGTACGCCGGGTCCACCGCCTCCGCTGCGGGGGCGGGCCGGCGGCTCCAGCGCCTGACGACCAGGAGGACGCCGACCAGCCCGCCCAGGAGGCCCGCGAAGGGGAGGGTCCAGACCAGGAGGTTGAACCCTTCGGGCTTCGGGGCGAGGAGGATCCACTCCCCGTACTTCTCCGTGAAGTAGGCGACGACCTCCTCGGGGCGCACGCCCGCGGCCAGGCGCTCGCGGATGAGCTGGCGCATCTGCTTGGCCATCTCGGAGGGGGAGTCCGCCACGGAGAGGTTCTGGCAGACCGGGCAGCGGAGCCCGGCCGCGATCCGGCGCACCTCCTCCTCGTCCACCTCGGCGGCCAGGCCCGGGCCGACGAGGAGGAGCACGGCGAGGGCCACCAGGCCGATCGGTGCCGCGCCGAACACCGCGCGTCTCATGCCGGCTCCTCCAAAAGGGCCTCGAGCCGCTCCCGCAGCAGCGGCGCCGTCACCGCGCCCACGTGCTTGGCCCGGATCCGTCCCTGCCGGTCGATGAAGAAGGTCTCCGGCACGCCGTAGACGCCGTAGTCGATGGAGATCTTCCCCCTGGGGTCGGGACCGTTGGGGAAGGTGAGCCCGAACTGCTCGATGAAGCGCCGGGCGCCCTCCTCGGTGTCCTGGATGTCGATCCCCACGATGACCGCCCCCCGGTCCTGGTAGGTCCGCCACCCCTCCTCCAGGACCGGGGCCTCCTCGTAGCAGGCCGGGTAGCACCAGGAGGCCCAGAAGTTCAGGACGACCACTTTGCCCCGGAGGTCGTCGAGGCGGAGGGCCCCGTCGTCGAAGAGGGTCAGGGTGAAGGGCGGGGCCGGTCGCCCCACCAGCGGCGAGGGGACGGCCCGGGGATCCGTCCGGAACCCGTAGGCCAGGAGCCCCAGCAGCGGCAGGACCGAGAGCGGGATCCAGAGCCGCCGCCAGCTCACGCGTCCCTCCGGCGTCCCGGGAGGACCAGGAGCGCGGTCCCCAGCGTGATCACCACGCCCCCGAGCCAGATCCAGCTCACCAGCGGGTTGACCATGGCGAGGACGGTAGCGAGCTGGCCGTCGCGCGAGAAATCCCCCAGCACGAGGTAGAAGTCCTCCCGCCAGCCGGAGCGGTAGGCCACGTGGGCGATCGGCTGCTGCTCCTGGGGGTAGAACTTCTTGCCCGGGGACATCCGCCCCATGACGTGGCGGTCGTTGGCGACCGTGAAGACCCCGGTGACCAGGAAGTGGTTGGACTTCTCCTCGGCCTCGAGCCCCTCGAACCGGACCTGGTAGCGGCCGACCTCGATGCTCTCCCCGCGGCGGAGGCTCGTCTCGGTCCGGACGCTGAAGACCTGCGAGCCCGTGATCCCCAGCGCCACCAGGAGCACCCCCTGGTGGACGACGAAGCCGCCGTAACGCCGGTTCTGACGGAGGGCCAGGTCCGCCATGGCGCCGACGGGCCCGCGGCCCGCCCGCATCCGGGCCCGGGTCCCGCGCCAGAAGTCGTGCACCATGGTGGCGGCGACGAAGAGGACGAGCCCGAGGGTCAGCAGGGCGAGGGCGTGGCGGACCCCGAGGAGGAAGAAGACCAGCGCCCCGGCCGCCCCGATCGCCACCGGCCAGAGGAAGTTCCGCTTGAGCCCTGCCCAGGAGGCGCGGCGCCAGGCGATCATCGGCCCGACCCCCATGAGGAAGATCAGGGCGAGGAAGATGGGGATGCTCACCGCGTTGAAGAAGGGCTCGCCGACGCTCACCTTGACGCCCCGGACCGCCTCGGAGAGGAGCGGGAAGACCGTCCCCAAGAGGACGGTGAATGTAACCCCGACGTGGAAGAAGTTGTTGAGGTGGAAGACCGACTCGCGGGAAATGAGCGAGTCCAGCTCCCCCTGGCCCCGGAGCCGGTCGGCGCGCCAGGCCAGGAGCGACAGGGAGAAGAGGAGCACGAGGGCGATGAAGGCGAGGAAGAAGGCCCCGATCGTCCCCTGGGTGAAGGAGTGGACCGAGGCGATGATCCCGGAGCGGGTGAGGAAGGTCCCGAACAGGGTCAGGCTGAAGGTCAGGATGATCAGGAGGAGGTTCCAGACCTTGAGCATCCGGCGCCGCTCCTGGATCATCACCGAGTGCAGGAAGGCGGTCGCCGTGAGCCAGGGCATGAAGGCCGCGTTCTCCACCGGGTCCCAGGCCCAGTAGCCGCCCCAGCCGAGGACGTGATAGGACCACCACCCGCCGATCAGGAGGCCCATGGAGAGGAAGTACCAGGCCAGGACGGTCCAGCGCCGGGTCACGGTGATCCAGGCCTCGTCGAGCCGCCCCCGGATCAGCCCGGCCATGGCGAAGGCGAAGGGGACGGTGAAGCCGGTGAAGCCGAGGTAGAGGAAGATCGGGTGGGTGATCATCCCGGTGTCCTCGAGGAGGGGGTTCAGGCCCCGGCCGTCGACGGGGATGGGATCGAGGCGCTGGAACGGCGAGGCGGGGACCGTCATGACCAGGAGGAAGAAGGCCATGATCCCCAGGAGGACGGCGAGGACCCAGGGGTAGGCCTCCCGCTGCCGCCACCGGTAGAAGGCGACGACCAGCAGGGTGTAGCCGGCGAGCATCCACGTCCAGAGGACCAGCGAGCCCTCCAGGGCCCCCCAGAGCGCCGTGATCCGGTAGTAGAAGGGCGTCCCGCGGTTGGTGTTGCTGGCGACGTAGCGGACCGAGAAGTCGAAGGTGAGGAAGGCGTAGACCAGGAGGAGCATCGCGACCGCGAGCAGGACGAAGATCCCGACGGCGGCGTGCTGCGCGCTGGCGACCAGGGCCGGGCGGTGGCGGGCCGCCCCGAGGGCGCCGGCGCCCGTCCCGTAGCAGGCCAGGGCGAGGGCCACCGTGATGGCCGCGAAGCCGATCTCCGGGATCACGACAACGCCCCCTGCGGGCGGATCACTTCGCGGCCTCCCCCTCGCCGGGCTTGAGGAGGGTCCGCATCAGCTCCTTGTACCCCGGCTCGGCGTCCGCCGGGGGGTGGTACTCCTCGGAGTGCTTGGCCATGATGGTCGAGGCGAGGAAGACCCCGTCGCCGGCGTAGGTCCCCTCGACGACGGCCCCCCGCCCCTCCGCGAAGAGGTCCGGCGGCGTCCCCCGGAAGCGGACCGGGAGGGTCGCCCGGCCGTCGGTCAGCGCGAAGGAGAGCTGGAGGGTCGGGAGGTCGCGATCGAGCGAGCCTTCGACGACCATCCCGCCCACCCGGTAGGCCTTCCCGGCGGCCGCCCCGCCCTGGGCCAGCAGCTCGGAGGGCGTCACGAAGTAGACCATCGAACCCCGGAGCCCCGCGTAGACCACCCACGAAAGCGCCGCGGCGATGACCAGCCCGCCCAGCAGGAACTTCCGCCGCCAGCTCACCTCGATCTCTCCTCCCGGAGCGCACGCTCCGCCTCCCGGATCCGGCGCTCCGCCCGCCACCAGTACCCGCCCAGGAGCAGGGCCGCGATCCCGTACGCGGCCAGGATGAACCCCCAGTGATCCATTTTACCAGCGATCCGTTTTTGCCCTTACCGCCATCGGCGGGCCCGCGCCTCCGCCTCGAGGACCGCCAGGCGCATCCGGCGGCGGACCAGGAAGGCGTAGAGGCAGAGGGTCGCGGCCAGGTTCAGGAGGAGGGTGGCCACCATCGGGGCCGCCATGGTCGGGGCCTGGGGGCGGAGGAGGGTGGCGGGCTGATGCAGGGTCCGCCACCACTCCACCGAGAAGTGGATGATGGGGATGTCGAGGGCCCCGACGATGGCCACCACCGCCGCGTAGGTGGCGGCGCGCTCCGGGTCCTCGACGACGCTCCGGAGGAGGAGGTAACCGAGGTAGATGATGAAGAGGAGCGCGGTGGTCGTGATCCGGGCGTCCCAGGTCCACCAGGTCCCCCAGGTGGGCCGCCCCCAGAGGGAGCCGGAGACCAGGGTGATGGCGGTGAAGAGCACCCCCACCTCGACCGAGGCGTGGGCCAGCCGGTCCCAGCGGGGGTCGCGCCCCCGGAGATAGGCGAGGCTCGCCACGAAGGCCACCCCGATCGCCGCGTAGGCCGTGAGGATGGCCGGGACGTGGAGGTACATGATCCGCTGGACGTTCCCCTGGACGGCGTCGCGCGGCGCCCAGCCGAACGCCGCCCCGAGCCCCACGGCCAGGGCGAGGAGGGTCACCACCCCCAGCGGCCGCCCCATCAGGTCTCCAGGACGAACTCGAAGGTGAGGAGGCCGGCGACGACGAAGATCACGTCGAACCCGATGAGGAGCGAGACCCAGGGGCCCACGGCGCCCCACGGCGCCCCGTCGAGGGCGGCCTCGGTCAGCTGCACCGCGGCCAGGAGGACCGGGACCACCGGCGGGAGCAGGAGGAGGGGGAAGAGGACCTCGCGGGCCCGGAGCTGGAGGGTCATGGCCGCGAAGAGGGTCCCCAGGGCGGCGAAGCCGACGGTCCCGAGGAAGGCGACCAGGAAGAGGCGGGGGAGCGCCGTCCAGAGGTCGATGTTGTAGAAGACCCCGACCGCGAGGAAGAAGGCCGCCTCCATCGCCAGCATGAGGGCAACGGTCGCGCCGAGCTTCCCGAGGTAGACCGCCCCTTTGTCCCCCGGGGCCAGGACCAGCCCTTCGAGGCAGTCGTTCTCCCGCTCGACGAGGAAGGCGCGCCCGAGCCCGAGGAGGCCGGCGAGGAGGAAGGCGATCCAGAGGAGCCCGGGGAGGACCGCCCGGAGCCGCGCCGGGTCGGTGCCGAGGGCGAAGGCGAAGAGGAAGAGGAGGAGCACCGCGAAGAAGACGAGGGCGTTCACCCCCTCCTTGGAGCGCCGCTCGACCAGGAGGTCCTTCCAGACCACCGCCCAGGCCGTTCGCGCGAACCCCATCGGCTAACCTCGGAGGGGGGCGGAGCCCCCCTCCGAGGCGGCTCCCCGGGAGGAGCCGGGCA
>JACPHL010000159.1 GCA_016188625.1 Candidatus Rokuibacteriota bacterium
CGAGTTCAACGCCTCGACCTTCGCCGCCCGCATCACCGCCTCCACCCTCTCGGACATGTACTCCGCCGTCACCTCGGCGATCGGGACCCTGAGGGGCCCGCTCCACGGCGGGGCCAACGAGCAGGTCATCCGGATGCTCCTCGGGATCGGCGAGCCGGCCCGCGCCGAGGCCTGGATCCGCGAGGCCCTCGACCAGAAGCAGCGGATCATGGGGTTCGGCCACCGCGTCTACCACACCGAGGATCCCCGCGCCACCCACCTCCGCCGCCTCTCCGAGGCCCTCGGCCGGCAGGCGGGGGACCTCACGTGGTACGAGATCTCGCGGGTGATCGAGCGGGAGATGCAGGCGGAGAAGGGGCTCTACCCCAACGTGGACTTCTACTCGGCCTCCACCTACCACGCGATGGGGATCGAGGCGGACCTCTTCACGCCCATCTTCGCCATGAGCCGGGTCTCCGGCTGGACCGCCCACATCCTCGAGCAGCAGGCGCACAATCGCCTGATCCGCCCCCGGGCCGAGTACACCGGCCCTACCCGGGCGACCTACGTCCCCATCGACCGCCGCTAGATCCCTGGGAGGGGGGCTAACGCCCCCCTTCCGAACCTCCCCCCCAAGGTTGCGCGGGCCAAGCCCGCGCTCGGAGCGGACTATTCCATCCGCGAGCCGAGCTCAAGAGCGGGAAAGCCTTCCAATCGAGTACCCCACCGTGGGGCGGCTCACGGCCGGGGGTTCCCGGCGAGCGAATTCCGGGCGAGTCGTGTGGCCGTTGCCGAGCGCAGGAGGCTGGAGCGCGCCGAGCGGCCCAACACAGTTGGGCCGCGAGGCCTAACCCCCCGCCTCCGGGGGGATGGGGGGGCCAGCGGAAGCCTCCGAGCGAGCTACGGCCACCTAGACGAGCCCGGCTGAGCGAGCGGGAACCCCCGGACGGGGAGCCGCCCCACACGATTCCTGGCGCTTGTCTTGATCGGCGCGTTCGCAGCGGGCTAGAATCGCCCTGGAGGCGCGAAGCGTGATCCGGGCCGGAACGGGACTGGCGAGGGGTCAGGCCGATGACGCCGCCATCGAGGCCTCCCTCCGGGCGGTCGAGGAGGCCGGGGGGAGCGGGGGGCCGCTCGCCTTCGTCTTCGCCACCGTCCCGGGACCGCTGGCGCACGGGGCCCTCCACGCTGTCCGCCGGGTCACCGGCGCGCGCGCCGTCGTGGGCTGCTCGGGCGGCGGGGTCCTGACCGGCCAGGGCGAGGTGGAGGGAGAGCCCGCGGTCGCGGTGGCGCTCCTCCGCGGCGAGGGGATCGAGGTCGCGCCGTTCTGCCTCCACGGGCTCGGTCCCGAGGGCCAGGACATCGGGCTCGCGCTGGCCGAGGCCTTCACGACGGCCCGCCCCCCGACCCTCCTGGCGCTCCTCCCCGACGTCAGAGGCCTCAACCCCTCGGCCCTCCTCGGCGGGCTCGAGCGCCTGCGGCCGGGCCTCCCGGTCGTCGGCGGGGTCGCCGCGGGGTCCCCCCCCTACGAGTGCTTCGAGACCGAGGTCGTCGAGGGGGCGTTGGTGGGCGCGGCCCTGGCCGGGGTCGAGGCGGTGATCGGGGTCGCCCAGGGGTGCGAGCCGATCGGCGAACCGTACGTGGTCACGCAGGCCGAGGAGCACGTGGTCTACCGGATCGGGGGGCGTCCGGCCCTGGAGGTGCTGCGGGAGGCGATCCTCGCCCTCGACAACCCCCAGGAGCGCCTTCAGCGCGGAGGGGTCTTCGCCGGGCTCGCGGTGGACCCCGCCAAATCGCCCCTCGGCCGCGGCGACTACCTGGTGCGGAACATCGTGGGGATGGACCAGCCCTCAGGGGCGGTGGCCGTGGCCGAGCAGGTCAGGGTCGGCCAGACCATCCAGTTCCAGCTCCGGGACGCCGCGGGGTCGGCCTCTACGGCCAGCCCGACCACGACGTCGGCCTCATCCGGGAGCGCCTCGGCGCCTTCCCACTGATCGGGTTCTTCGGGAACGGGGAGCTCGCGCCGGTCGGGCGGCGGAACTTCCTCCACACCTACACCGGCGCCCTGGCCCTCCTCCTCCCCGCGTGAGTGAGACTCCCCGTCGTGACAGGAGGACAGCATGAAGCTCGAAGGCGTTATCTCCGTCAACTGGAAGGATGTCCCTCCGAAGGAGATCTTCCCCGGGATTCGAAAGCGGACTCTCTGGCGAGGCGAGAATGGCGCAAAGGCGCAAATTCTCGAAATGGACGCAGGCTCACGGTTCCCGATTCTCGATGTTCACCAGCCCGGCCCTGAGGAAGTTTTCGTGGTCTCGGGCACGTTCAATGACGGTGCGGATGATCATCCTGCCGGATCGTTTATCCACAATCCAGCGGGCTCTGCTCACGTCCCTCAAACTGAAGAGGGGTGTGTCTTATTCGTGTTCTTTCCGGAAGGGTAGACAAAGATAAGAAGAAAAACCATGGCGCGCTTCGTGAAAGGGCACGGGCTGGGGAACGACTACCTCGTCATGGAGGCCGAGGCGATCGACTTCCCGTTCGGCCCGGCGGCCATCCGGAGGATCTGCCACCGGAGCTGGGGGGTCGGCTCGGACGGGATCCTCCTCCGCGTCCCCTCCGAGGTGGCCGACGCCGGCCTCCGGATCTTCAATCCCGACGGGAGCGAGGCGGAGAAGTCCGGCAACGGTCTCCGCATCTTCGCCAAGTACCTCTGGGAGCACGGCGGGCTCCGGAAATCCCCCATGACCATCGAGACCCAGGGCGGGGTGGTGGAAGCGAGCTGCCACGTCCAGGACGGCCGGGTGCGCGAGGTCACGGTCGAGATGGGGCGGGTGACCTTCGTCGCCCCCGAGATCCCGATGCACGGGCCGGAGCGGGAGGTGGTCGGGGTCCCCCTCCAGGTGGGCGACCGCTTCCTCACCATCACGGCCTGCTCGGTGGGGAACCCGCACTGCGTCGTCTTCACCGAGCGCCTGGACGAGGCCGAGGTCCGGCGCCTCGGCCCGAAGATCGAGACCCATCCGGCCTTCCCGAACCGCACCAACGTCCAGTTCGCGCGGGTCGAGGCTCGCGACCGGGTGGCCATCCTCGTCTGGGAGCGCGGCGCCGGCTACACCCTGGCCTCCGGCTCCTCCTCCTGCGCGGTGGCCGCCGCCGCGGTGCGGAACGGGCTCATGGACCGCCGGGTCACGGTGACGATGCCGGGGGGCGAGCTGGGCGTCGAGGTCCGCGAGGACTGGTCGATCCGCCTCCAGGGGCCCGTGGAGGAGGCGTGCACGGGGGAGCTCTCCCCGGACCTCGTGGACGCGCTCCGCCGGCGCGAGCCGCTCCCCTGGGAGTAGCCCCCACTCGCCGGGATTGAGCGCGGGCCAGGGCCTCCGGGCCGCTCTCCTGGGAGTAGCCCCCACTCCCCGGGATTGACGCTGGTCCCCCCGCGGGGGATACTCGGGGCGATGACCTCCGTGATCCGCGGGCTCACCGACCTCGCCCTCGTCGGCTACCTCTGGGCCGCGGTCCTGGCGCACGGCTTCATCGACAGCTTCGCGGTCAGCGTGAGCTACCTCGGCCTCGCGTCGTAACGGACTTCCTGGTCACGCCTACACCGCGTACGACAGCACCGCTGCGCCGGTGGACTCGACACCGAAGAAGAACCACGGCCAG
>JACPHL010000165.1:0-7924 GCA_016188625.1 Candidatus Rokuibacteriota bacterium
CCAGGCCTCCCAGGTAGAGGGTGAACGGCAGGATGGTCCCGCCTACCACGATCGTTCCCAGGCCGGCCCAGATCCAGGCGGGGTGTCCCTCCATGAAGAAGCGCCAGGGTGGGGAGATGAGGAGCCAGAAGGCGGCCGAGAACCCGAGGGTGTAGACCACGATAGTCCACGGGGAGAAGCGGCGGGTCCCGAGCTTCCCCCAGATGTTGTAGAAGGCGAAGGCACAGGCACCCAAGAACGCGGCCGCCACACCGAGCGCGTTCAGGCGGAGGGCCGCCGGGTCGTAGATGCGGATCACCAGGGCGCAGCCGAGGAGCGCGAGCAAGGCCCCGGTCAGGTCGCGCCGCCGGATCGGGTCGCCCCAGAGGATGGCCGAGGCGACCAGGACCAGGAGCGGGCTCGTGTAGAGGATCAGGAGGGTCGTGGCCACCCGGATCCGGCTCAGGGCGAAATAGAAGCTCACGTTCGAGAGGGCCAGCCCGAAGATCCCGAAGATGGCGAGGTAGGGGAGGTCGCGCGTGCCGATGCGGAGGCGGTCGGGGGAGAGGATTCCTAAGACCGAGGCCAGCAGGAGGAAGGCGAGGGAGGTCCTGACGCTCACCAGGGTGATGGGGGAGATCCCGGAGGTCAGGAGGAGTTTGGCGACGACGGAGAGGCTGCCCCACAGGGCCGCCGCGGCCACGACGAGGAGGTACCCCGTCAGCTCCGGCGTCAGGCGCGATCCGGGGCGGGTGGGCACGGCCCTCCACGTGTAGCAGACCCGCGCGTGATCGTCAAGGCTCCGATCCTTCGTCTCTGCGCGCTCGGCGAGCCGGCGGCCGCCCTCCTCGCCGAGGCCGCCCCGCTCCTGCCGGGCTCGGCCTACCTGGCGGGGGGCGCGGTGCGGGACGCGCTCCTCGGCCGGCCCGTCCACGACCTCGACCTGGCCCTCCCCGCGGCGAGCCTCGAGACCGGCCGCCGCCTCGCGGATCGGCTCGGCGGGGCCTTCGTCCCCCTGCACGAGGCGCATGGGGTCGCGCGGGTCGTCCTCCGACGGGACGGCCAGGAGTACCGGCTGGACCTCGCCGACTTCCGCGCGGGCGGGATCGAGGGCGATCTCCGCGGCCGCGACTTCACCGTGAACGCCCTCGCGGTGGCCCTGGCGCCGCTCCTCGGCGGGGAGGCGCCGATCCTGGACCCCACCGGGGGGCTCGGCGATCTCGAGGCCCGCCGCCTCCGGGTCCCCTCGCCCGCCGCCTTCGTCGACGATCCCCTCAGGACCCTGCGGGCGGTCCGGCTGGCCCGGGAGCTCGGCCTCGGCGTCGAGCCCGAGACCGCAGCCCTCGCCACCGCCTCGGCCTCGGCCCTGGCCGGGGTCGCGGGGGAGCGGATCCGCGAGGAGCTCTTCCGGCTCCTCGCCCTCGAGAGCGGCGGGGCCGGCCTCCGTCAGGCCGACGCCTGGGGGCTCCTCGAGGCGATCCTCCCCGAGACCCGGCCGATGAAGGCCACCCCCCAGCCGCTCCCCCACCGGTTCACGGTCTGGGAGCACTCCCTCCGGGCGGTCGAGGCCGTGGAGCGGCTCCTGGCCGACCTCGGCCTGCTCGCCCCCTACGATGCGGCGATCGCCCGGCACCTCGAGGAAACCCTGGAGGCCGGCGTCCGGCGGCGCGAGCTGCTCAAGCTTGCCGCCCTCCTCCACGACGTGGCCAAGCCCGAGACCCGGAGCGAGGTCGAGGGGAGGGTGCGGTTCATCGGCCACGACAAGCTGGGGGCCGAGCGGGCCCGCGCCATCGCCGGGCGGCTTCGCCTGGGGGGGCGGGCGACGGGCGTCCTCGTGCGGCTGGTGGCCCAGCACCTCCGCCCCATGCACCTCGGCCAGCTCGAGGAGGTGAGCCGCCGGGCGCGCTACCGGTTCTTCCGGGACCTCGGCGAGGAGGCGCAGGACCTGATCTGCCTCGCCCTCGCCGACGCCGCGGCGGCGACCGGGGTCGAGCCGGTCACGGTCTGGCGGAGCCCGGCCGGGGCCTTCCTGGCCTCGTTCCTGGCCGGCCGGGAGGAGGCGGAGGCAACGGCCGCCGGCCCCCCGCTCCTCCGCGGCGGGGACGTCATGGCGGCCTTCGAGCTCGCCCCGGGGCCCGAGGTGGGGCGGCTCCTGGCCGAGGCTAGGGAGGCTCAGGCGCTCGGACTCGTCCGCACCCGCGAGGAGGCTCTCGAGTACCTGCGGGGGCGTCCCGGACGGGATTGACACGTCCGGCGGCCCGAGTAGAATGAAGGGCGAGGCGGGCGTAATTCAGCGGCAGAATGCCAGCTTCCCAAGCTGGACGTCGCCGGTTCGATTCCGGTCGCCCGCTCCAGTTCCGAGCCCCGCGGTGCTGAGGGACCGCGGGGCTCTTCTTTCGCGGAGCAACCGAGCCCGTCCCAGGGGCTCAGGCCTACGGCGTGAGGTCGAGGGCCTCCACGATCCTCGAGAAGGGGAGCCGGGCGGTCTCGTTCAGCTCTCGGACGTGCTCGGGCCCCGGCGCTTCGAAGAGACACATGCACCGGGCCTCGCCCGGCACAAACATGCTCCGGATGTACCGCACCGGTTTCCCCCGGGCCGTCAGGTCCTTCCCAGTCTCGATGGCGCGCTTCTGTGCGGCCGCGAGCTGGTCGAGGGAGATCCCCTTGAGGTCGCGCTCCACCATGTAGACGGCCATGGTCGTCCTCCTCCTTGATCCGCGGCGGGTCGCCGCAGAGGGTTTGACTACGACCCGAATATAGCGCCGGGCTTCTGGGGGCGGGTATCCGCCGGATGGCGGATGCCCCGGCCCCCGAAGGTGCTAGAATGGGCGTGGAGGGGACCCATGGTTTCCGGGAAGGCGCTCCGCCCGCTCTCCGACTTCCTCCACGACCTCTACCGGCTCCAAGACCCCGCCGAGGTCCTCCAGACGGCGGATCGGTACGCCAGCCGCCTCGCCCCCTGCGATCTCGCCGTGCCCGCGCTCACCGATCGGCCCAGTGGCAGCGTTGTCCTGGAGGGGGTGTCCCGCGACTACCTCGAGAGCTACCGGCGTCACGCCGGGGAGGATCTCTCCAGGCTCGCGCACCTCCAGCAACGCCATCGAGGGGCCGTCCGCCTCTCGGAGTTCGTCTCGCGGCGCGAGCTGGAGCGCACGGCGATCTGGAATGAGGTGATGCGGCCGCATCGGATCCGGCACGTGATGACGATGTGCCTCCTGGAGAACGCGCGCATCGTTGCGGTGCTCAAACTGATCCGCTCGGGCTTCGGGCGCGACTTTTCAATAGCCGAGCGGGACGTGTTGGCCCTGGCCGCCCCGCATGTCAGACAGGCGTACGCTAATGCGGAAGCGATCGCCGGCTTGACACAGGAGGCACGGCGACTTCCCGAGGTGGCTGACCGGCTCCCGATCGGGGTCCTCATTGCGAAGGACTCCGGCCAGGTGGTGTACCAGAACCGGGTGGCCGAGGCCTGGTGTGCGCGCTTCTTCGGCGGGCCCGCTCGACGCGGGCCGGCCGTCTCCCCGGGGCTCCCCGAGCCGCTCCGTCGCCTCCTCCGCCCGCTCCGGGCGCAGGCGACCTTCGTGGGGCCGGACGGCTCCGCGCTCACGGCCCGAGCGGCGAGGCTCGGCAGGCGCGGGGAGCTGCTCGTGGTCCTGGAGGAGGAGCGGCGGGCGTCGGTCGCCCACGATCGCCTCAGCGCGCGTGAGCGCGAGGTGCTCCGCTGGGTCGCGGAGGGGAAGACGAACCCCGAGATCGGGGTGATCCTCGGCATCAGCCCCCGGACCGTCCAGACCCATCTCGAGCACGTCTACGGCAAGCTCGGCGTGGTGAGCCGCGCCCAGGCGGTGGCGGAGCTGGCGAAGATCCAGTCCCGCTCCGAGGTTCCGTTTTGAAGCGGTGGGGGGAAGCCCGTGACGAACATGGCTCCGGGGGGCGTTGAGCCCTGGCGGGAGCGGTCGGTCGCCCGGGGGATCGACAGTGTCGAGACGCGGGAAGGGGGGGGGTTCCTCGTGCATCGGCCGTTCCCGACCCCGACCCTCGACCACTTCGATCCTTTTCTCCTCCTGGACGAGATGGGGCCGTCGGAGCTCGGACCGGGGGAGGCGAAGGGCGCGCCCGACCACCCCCACCGGGGCTTCGAGACGGTGACCTACCTCCTGGCCGGTCGCATGGAGCACCGGGACTCGGCGGGGCACGCCGGCGCGCTCGGGCCCGGCGACGTCCAGTGGATGACCGCGGGGGCGGGGGTGGTCCACGCCGAGATGCCCGAGGCCGGGTTCCACCGGGAGGGCGGCCGGATGCACGGCTTCCAGCTCTGGGTCAACCTCCCCCGCCGCGACAAGATGACGCCGCCC
Source organism: Candidatus Rokuibacteriota bacterium (assembly GCA_016188625.1). Lineage (GTDB taxonomy): Bacteria > Methylomirabilota > Methylomirabilia > Rokubacteriales > JACPHL01 > JACPHL01. Next base: position 4,335 of record JACPHL010000165.1, read on the forward strand.
CGCTACCAGGAGATCCCCTCGGGCCGGATCCCGGTGGTGACGAGCCCCGACGGCCTGGTCTGGGTCAAGGTGCTGGCCGGCGAGGCCCTCGGGGCGCGGGCGGTGATCGAGACGCGCACCCCGATCCTCTACCTCCACTTCACGCTCCGGCCGGGCGGCCGGGCGGTGCAGCCGGTTCCCCGCGACTACCATGTCTTCGCCTACGTCTTCGGCGGCCGGGGCCGCTTCGGGACGGACGGCCGGGAGGCCCGGGAGCACCAGATGGTGCTCTTCGCCGACGACGGGGAGGCGGTGGCCCTGGCCGCGCCGCGCGACTCGACCGCGCCCCTGGACCTCCTCCTGATCGGCGGCGTCCCGCTCCGCGAGCCCGTGGCGCGCTACGGGCCGTTCGTGATGAACACCCAGGGCGAGATCCGCCAGGCGATCGAGGACTACCAGGCCGGCCGCCTCGGGCGGATCGTATAATGGGGGCGTCGTGAAGACGCTCGCCATCCTCGTCGGCGGGGGGCCGGCCCCCGGCATCAACGCCGTGATCGCCGCGGCCACCATCGAGGCCCGCAACCACGGCCTCCGGGTCCTGGGCTGCTACGACGGCTTCGAGTGGCTGATGCAGGGGGACACGACCCGCGTCCAGGAGCTCGAGATCGCCGAGGTCTCCCGGATCCACTTCGAGGGCGGCTCGATCCTCCGGACCTCCCGCGCCAACCCCGCCCGCTCCCGGGAGGCGCTCGAGACCGTCGCCGAGACGCTCCGCCGCCTCGGGGTCTCCTACCTCCTGACCATCGGCGGCGACGACACCGCCTTCGCCGTCTCCCGCCTCGCGGGGGCGCTGGATGGGGGCCTGGGCGTCGCCCACGTCCCGAAGACCATCGACAACGACCTGCCGCTCCCCCAGGAGGTCGTGACCTTCGGGTACATGACCGCGGTCAACCTCGGCAAGGACCTGGTCAAGAACCTCATGCAGGACGCGGCGACCACGGAGCGGTGGTTCTTCGTCACGGTGATGGGGCGCCGCGCCGGGCACCTGGCGCTCGGGATCGGCGGCTCGGCCGGGGCCACCCTCACGATCATCGGCGAGGAGTTCCCCGAGCCCCGGATCCCCCTCCAGACCCTGGTGGACATCCTGGAAGGGGCGATCATCAAGCGGCGGGCCCACGGGCGGGAGCAGGGGGTGGCGCTCCTGGCCGAGGGGCTCTCGGAGAAGCTCGACCCGGCCGCCCTGGGGGCCGTGGAGCAGGACAGCTACGGCAACGTGCGCCTGTCGGAGCTGGAGCTCTCGCGGCTCCTGAAGGAGCGGGTGTCGGCCAGCCTCCGGGCGCGCGGGATCGATGTCACCATCGTCGCCAAGGACCTCGGCTACGAGCTACGCTGCGCCCCGCCCGGCGCCTACGACATCCAGTACTGCCGGAGCCTGGGGTACTGGGCCACCCGCTTCCTCCTCGACGGGGGGACGGGCGCGATGGTCACGATCCAGGGGGGGAAGCTGATCCCGGTCCCCTTCGCGGAGATGCTCGACCCCGAGACGGGCCGCGTTAGGGTCCGCTACGTGGCCGTCCGCTCCGAGTCCTACCAGACGATGCTCGCCTACATGATCCGGCTGAAGCCCGAGGACTTCGACGACCCGGTCGCCCTCCGCGCCCTCGCCCGGGCGGGGAACCTCGGCGAGGCGGAGTTCGTCCGGCGCTTCGGCCCTCTCGTCGGGCGGCCCTGAGCACTTTCGCCGGGCTCGCCCCGGAACGCACCGGGGCCTCAGGAGCGTAACCGAGTTACGCGGCTCACGCGCTCTCGAACATCGCTTCGCGGCTGGATGGTCCGCTCCGAGCGCGGGCTTCGCCCGCGCAATCCTGGGGGGAGGTTCGGAAGGGGGGCGTCAGCCCCCCTCCGAGTTTCTTAGCAGCGGGCGAGGTCGTTGATGGCGAGCGTGATCGTGCCCGGGGCGGGGTCGTAGGTGTAGTCGTTGCCCGGGCACTGGAAGGCCGGCGGCGGGTGGACGAGGGCATCGACGGCGGCCTTGTCCGGCGGGAAGCGGCCCTCCCGGCCGAAATAGACCGTGACCGCCGCCCTGAGGGCTCCCGCCGTGCTCCGGTCGGCCACGAGCCGGGACCTCTCGAGGACCTTCTCCTCGGTCACGCTCTTCACCGCCTCCTCGGTCGAGCGGAAGTAGGTCAGCAGGCCCGCCGCCGCCACCGCCGCCACCAGCCGGGCGGTCACCAGCTCGAGGACGCCGATCCCCCGCGTGCGTTCCACCCTCGCCACCTTCCTCAGGGGCGGAGTCTACCCTTGTGAACGCCGGCACGCAAGAGGGGCTTGACAGGGCTCGCCGCCCGACTATGATGGAGAAAGTCTGCAGGAAAACATGCACATCACGACTTTCACTGACGGTTTTCAGCCTTCGGGATCGCGCCGGTGAGGGCGCGCCCCGCCCTCCTCGAGAAGATCCGGAGCGGGGCCCGCCGCCTCTCGCGGAAGCAGGCGGCGGTGGCCGCCTTTCTCGCCGAGGAGCACCAGAAGGCGGCCTTCATGACCGCGGCCGAGCTGGCCAGCCACCTCAAGGTCAGCGAGGCGACCGTCATCCGCTGCGCGGCAGCCCTGGGCTACGATGGCTACCCGGCCCTGAGGCGCCACCTCCACCAGATCGTTCAGGAGGACCTGACCAGCACCGAGCTCTTCGCCCTCCCCCTCCGCCGCGGCGGGAGGGAGCAGGACTGGCTCCGAACCGTCGTCGAAAAGGAGATCGAGAACCTCACCCGGCTCACCAAGGAGCTCCCGGGCGACGACCTCGACCGGCTTGCCCGGCAGGTGGTCCGGGCCTCCAAGGTCGTCGTCGCCGGGTTCCGGGCCTCGGCCTCCCTGGCCGGGTTCCTCGGCTACCACCTCGGAAAGATCCACGAGGGCGTGGTGACCGTCACCGGGGGGGCGGGCGGCGCCTGGGATCAGTTCCGGAGCCTCCCCGCGCCCTCGCTCCTCCTCGCCATCGGGTTCCCCCGCTACCCCCGGGAGATCCTGGAGGCGGTCCGGGCCGAGCTGGTCTCCTTCGTGGACTCCCACTGCGCCCCCCAGGCGGTCATCGCCGCCCTGCTCATCCAGGTCAGCCTGAAGAACCGGGAGAGGACCGAGGCCCTGCTCCGGCGCTTCGAGGAGATCGCCGAGCGGCGGCGCCTCTTCTACGCGGAGGATTGACGCCTCCCGGACGGGAGGCTCTCGGAGGACGGCATGTGCGGGATCGTCGGGTATCTGGACAGGCGAGGGGACCTCTCGGCGCCGGTCGGGCAGGTCATCCTCGCCATGCTCTCCGCCCTCGGGCGGCGCGGCCCGGACTCGGCCGGGGCGGCGCTCTACGGCGAGCCCGGCGGGGGGCACCTGGTCGTCCGCGTCAAGCTCGGCGAGGCCGGCGAGCTGGCCGACCGGGCGGGGGCGTGCCTGACCGCGGCGCGCGAGGTGGCGGCGGTCAAGGAGTCGAGCAGCATCGGCCCGATCCTGCGCCTCGTGCTGACGGGCGTGGAGGAGCCGCGGACCGTCGAGCGGGCCCTGGAGGCGGCCCACCCCGAGATCGAGGTTGTCAGCCTGGGGCGGCGGCCCGAGGGCATGCA
>JACPHL010000165.1:7940-8627 GCA_016188625.1 Candidatus Rokuibacteriota bacterium
TCGAGGTCATGAAGCAGGTGGCCTCGCCGGAGACCCTCGAGGCGACCTTCGGCCTCTCACGGTTCCACGGCACCCACGGGATCGGCCATACCCGCCTCTCCACCGAGAGCCGGGTGGACCTCTCCCACTCCCAGCCGTTCTGGGCCCACGGCTTCCCGGACCTGGCCGTCGTCCACAACGGGCACATCACCAACTACCACAAGCTCCGCCGCCGCTACGAGCAGCGCGGGGTCCGCTTCTACACCGAGAACGACTCCGAGGTCATCGGGATCTACCTCGCCGACCGGATGAGGCGGGGCGAGAGCTTCGAGGTGGCCCTCCAGGCGTCCCTGGAGGACCTGGACGGGAGCTTCTGCTTCCTGGCGGCGACGGCGGAGGCGATCGGCTACGCCAAGGACCCCTTCTGCCTGAAGCCCCTGATGCTCGCCGAGGCCGAGGCCTTCGTGGCCCTGGCGACCGAGGAGGTCGCGCTCAGGGCGGCGTTCCCGGGTCCCTTGCGGGTCCGGGAGCCCGGCAACCGGCAGGCCCAGGTCTTCGCCCTTCCCGGCCCGAAGGGCCGTCGGCGGGCCGCCTGAGCGCGGAGAGACCGATGGCCACCGTGGACTGCGCCGGGCTCACCACCCGGGAGATCAACGAGGCGATCAGGCGGCTGATCCAGGCCGGCGAGAAGGAGATCGCGATCCTCAA
>JACPHL010000163.1 GCA_016188625.1 Candidatus Rokuibacteriota bacterium
CGGGAAGACCCCTGGGCCGGGGCCTTCCTCGAGCGGCTCCTCGCCGAGGAGGAGTTGGACCTCGACCCCCTCTCCGAGCTCCTCGTCTTCGGCGAGGGGTCCTCGCTCGAGGTCGCGGTCCGTCGGGGCGGCCGGGGCACGGGGCTCGAGCGGCTCGTCTCCGCCCTCCAGGTCGGGTACTTCTCGCGGCGGATCTGGGAGCAGTTCCCCTGGAGTGTGATCGAGGCCGATCTGGAGCGGCTCCTCGGGGCACTCGAGGCCCGGGGGGTCGAGGCCGGCGTCCTGGCCCGGCTCCGGGCGTACCTGGAGCTGCGCCTCGAGGCGTTCCGCCGGCTCGTCCGCCAGCACGTCGAGCGCGAGCTGGCGCGGCGCGGCCACCGCGCCGAGGAGCGGCTCCGCGAGGAGCTCCTGGCCGAGCGCCCGCTCTTCACCCTGTCGGCGGAGGAGGTGGCCCGGATGAAGGCGGTGGTGGCCCGGCTGGTGCGGAAGATCAAGGACGCCCTGGCCCGGCGCCAGCGCCGGGAGCGCCGGGGGCGGCTCGACCCGAAGCGGACCGCCCGCCGGAGCCTCCAGTACGACGGGGTCCCGGTGGAGCTCTCTTACCGCCGCCGGCACCGTGAGCGGCCCCGGCTCGTCACCCTCTGCGACGTCTCGGACTCGGTCCGGAACGCCTCGCGCTTCATGCTCCAGCTCGTCTGGAGCCTCCAGGACTGCTTCGCCAAGGTGCGGAGCTTCGTCTTCGTCGGGGAGATCGACGAGGTGACCGAAACCTTCCGCGCCCTCCCCGTGGAGCGGGCGATCGAGTACGCCCTGGGCATGGCCCGGGTGGACTACGGGAGCCGCTCCGACTTCGGCTACGCCTTCAGCCGCTTCTACCGGGAGCAGCTCGAAGGGCTGGACGGGAGGACGACGCTCCTGATCCTGGGGGACGCCAGAAACAACTACAACGACCCCCAGGCCTGGGCCCTCAAGCTCCTCCGCGAGCGGGTGAAGGGGATCATCTGGCTCAACCCCGAGGGGCGATGGGGGTGGGGGGTCGGTGACTCCGTCCTCCCCCTCTACGCCCCCCACTGCGACCTGGTGCGGGAGTGCCGAACCATGGCCCAGCTCGGCGAGGTCGTCGATGGCCTGGTCCAGGGGTGGTGGCGCCGCGCCCCGCGGGTGTGAGCCACGCCCTTGTCGGGAGGGGGCGCTTCGGGTAGGCTGGGAGAAACCCGCTGGAGGTCGCTCGCATGCTGCACGAGGCGGATCCCGCGGAGGCGATCGAGCAGCTCTACGCGCAGGGGGTGACCGACGGCCTCCCCGTCGTCCCGCCGACCCGGGCGCGGGTCCGGGTCTTCGTGGAGGCCTCGGGGCGCCCCGCCGACGAGCTGATCGCCCGCCTCCCGCCCAACTTCGGCCGCGCTACCATCGAGAAGATCGCCATCAACGCCGTCCTGGCCGGCTGCCGTCCCGAGTACATGCCGGTGGTCATCGCGGGGGTGGAGGCGATCTGCGAGGAGGCCTTCGACCTCCACGGCGTGGCCGCGACCACCCACTTCGCCTCCCCGCTCGCCATCATCAACGGCCCGATCAGAAAGGAGCTGGAGATCAACTCGGGGGCCAACGTCTTCGGCCAGGGGTGGCGGGCCAACGCGACGATCGGCCGGGCCCTCCGGCTGATCATGGTCAACCTCGGCGGGGCGAGGCCCGGCGTGATCAGCATGTCCACCTTGGGCCACCCTGGCCGCTACACCTACTGCATCGGCGAGAACGAGGAGGAGAGCCCCTGGGAGCCGCTCCACGTCGAGCGCGGCTTCGCGCCGGGGGAGAGCACCATCGCGGTCTTCGCTGGCGAGGCCCCCCACGGGGTCTACGACCACCGGAGCCGGGGCGCGCCGCAGATCCTCGCCTCGATCGCCGGGAGCCTGGCCGTGATCTCCAACTACCGGAGCACGGGCTGGGGTGATACCCTGATCGTGCTGTCCCCCGAGCACGCCCGGACGATCGCGGGGGACGGCTGGGACAAGCCCAGGATCCGGCAGTGGCTCTGGGAGCGGCTCCAGAAGCCGGTGCGGGAGCTGGTCCCGGACGCCGAGTGCGGCGAGGGGCTCCCGGAGAAGGTCCTGGCGCGCTACGCCGATCCCGCCCGTGAGGAGACCCTGATCCCGAAGTTCCGCGCCCCCGAGAACCTGATCGTCGTCGTCGCCGGCGGCACGGCCGGGCGCTTCTCGGCCGTCATCCCGGGCTGGACCTTCCCGGGCGGGAGCCAGCTCGTCATCCGAAAGATCCAGCGTTGAAGGAGGGAGCTATGGTCGTGGAGTACCTGGACCCGACCGATGCGGTGATAGTGACCCGCACGATGGCCGTGCGGCCGGCCAGCCTCGAGGGGAAGGTGGTGGCGCTGCTGGACATCTCCAAGCCCCAGGGGAACCACTTCCTCGACCGGGTGGAGGAGCTGCTCCGGGAGCGCGCCCGCCCGAAGGCGATCCTCCGGCGGACGAAGCCGACCTTCGCCAAGCCCGCCCCGGAGGACCTCCGGGCCGAGCTGCTCGCCGAGGCGGACCTCGTCATCGAGGCGCTCGCCGACTGAGGGTCGTGCACCACGTGCAGTGTGCACGACGGCGTCTTCTTCGAGGATCAGGGCAGGCCGACGGCCACCATCGCCACCACCGAGTTCGTCAAGGCCGCCCGCGCCCAGGCCGAGGCCCTGGGGCTCCCCGCCTTCCGCGTGGTGGCGCTCCCGCACCCCATCCAGCCGTTGACCGAGGCCGAGGTGCGGGCCCTGGCCGACAAGGCCTGGGACGAGATCGTCGAGCGCCTGACCCGCCCGGCCTGAGCGATCACCGCGACGGTCTCTGACGGTTTGCGCCCCGGGCCCGGTCCCGGGGCGCCGCGTCTCATCCGGTCTATTGTGGTGACGGGCCGCCCGCGCGGGCCCGGAAAGGAGCCGCCCGTGGACGTCGTCGCGCGATCGATGGGGCTGTTCGTCCTCGCCGGGCTCTGCGAGATCGGCGGGGGGTATCTCGTCTGGCAGTGGTGGCGGGAGGGGGCGGGGTGGTGGCTGGGGCTCGCGGGGGCGGCCATCCTCTTCCTCTACGGGATCGTGCCGACCTACCAGCCGGCCCACTTCGGCCGGGTCTACGCGGCCTACGGCGGGATCTTCGTGATCCTCTCGCTCCTCTGGGGGTGGGGCGTGGACCGGATCGCGCCGGATCGCTACGATCTCCTCGGCGGGGCGCTCTGCCTCGCCGGCGTCGCCGTCATCATGTACACCCCCCGCTGAGCCCCGGAGCGGCGCCGGCCGGAGCTATGGCACGGTCACGAAGGGCTCGGACCTCGCTGGACCGAACCTTCGACGCGGCGGTCTCGAGGCTCTCCCTCTGCACGTTCCCTGATCCGGTCGCGGCCTTCCTGGAGATGGCCCGCGTGTGTCGCCCGGAGAGCCGGCCGCTGCCGTCGCGGCGAAGACTCCGGCAAACCTGATGATGACCATGCGGTTCGTGCGCCTCCTCCTTTGGGCCGGCGACGACCCCTACCGGGTCCTCGGGCGTTCTGCTCTGGTGGCGGGCTGACCGGGCTGGGCGGACCATTCCGCCGCCGTCCCGTTTCCTCGTCCGGCCGCCAGCCGAGCTGCTTCGAGAGAGCACGCGCCAGCCCCAAGAGCGGCGCGCGCAGTGCGCGCAGTCTCTTATGTGTCAAGCGGTTCTTCGGTCCGACCACGCACATGGAGGCGACGACCTGGCCGGCGGGCCCGAACACGGGCGCCGCCATGCACCGGATGCCCTCCAGGTGCTCCTCGTCGTCGATGGCGTACCCGGCGGCGCGGATGCGGGTGAGGTGCGTCTCGAACTCCGACCGCGTGGTGATCGTTCTCGGCGTGTACCGCGTGAACCGCGTGTGGGCGAGCAGGCTGGCCAGCTCATCCGGCTGCAGCCACGGGAGGATGGCCTTACCGACGGCGGTGCAGTGAATCGGCCGCGGGGCGCCGATGTCGTGGACCACCCGGACCGGACCGTCGTGCTCCCGCTTGGCGACGATCGTCACCGCGCCGTCGCGGTAGACCGCAAGGCTCGCGACCTCGCCGCTCTGGCGGACCAGCTCGGCCAGGTATGGTTGCGTGATCCCGGCCAGCTGCTCCGGCGACCAGGTTCGCCCGGTGAGCAGGAACGGCCGAAGGCCGAGCTCGTAGCCGCGCGACTCGGGATTCTGGCGCAGGTAGTCGAGGCTCACCAGCGTCTGCAGGAGATGGTGCGCGGTGCTGCGGTGCAGCCCGGTCCGCCGCGCGGCCTCGGCCAGGCTGATCGGGCCGCCGCTGGACGCGACGGCCTCGACGAGGCGTAGCCCGCGCTCTAGCGACCGGTGCGTCGCGCCCCTTGCGTCCTCCCCCGGAGTTTTCATCGTATGAATAGCTATGCCATTGAATTCAGTAAACAAAATATCCAGGTGGGGCGGGCGTGTCAAGCGCCTCGGTAGGAACTCCAGATGCGCGGTCCGGCCTCATTCCCCCCAAGCGATCCCTCACCCCTGGATTGAATATCCTCCGTCCACGGGGATGGCCACGCCCGTGATGAAATCCGAGGCCGGGCTCGCCAGGAAGACGGCGACGCCCGCGAGGTCGTCGAGGACTCCCCACCGCCCCACTGGCGTGCGAGCAACTACCCGCTCGTGCAGCCCCGGGGCGTGCTTCCGGGCCTCCACCGTGAGGGCGGTGTCGATCCAACCGGGGAGCACCGCGTTCACCTGAATGTTGTCCCTGGCCCACGCCGATGCGAGCCCTCGGGTCAGCTGGACGATGCCGCCCTTGCTCGCCCCGTAGGGCACCGCGAAGGAGGCGCCGAAAAGGGAGAGCATTGAGCCCACGTTGATGATCTTCCCCCCGCCGGCCTTGCGCATGAAGGGGTAGACAGCTTTGGAGCAGAGGAAGGTGCCCGTGAGGTTAGTATCCAGGATGCTCCGCCACTCGGCGAGGCTGTAGGCCTCCGGCGCCTTGCGGATGTTGATGCCGGCGTTGTTGACGAG
>JACPHL010000168.1 GCA_016188625.1 Candidatus Rokuibacteriota bacterium
CTGGCCCTCGTCGCCCTCCGCCGGCCCGGCGGGAACCCGGTGCCCGCGCGCCTCGCGGCCTGGCTCGCCTGGGGGGTCCACACCCTCGCCCTCGTCCTGCTCGCCGTCACCTACGGCCGCGCGCCGGTGGGGGGCCTCCACGAGGCCCTCTCGGCCCTGGTCTGGGCGGTCGTCGCCTGGCACCTCTGGATGGAGCGCCGCTTCCGCGTCGCCGCCCTCGGCGCCTTCGTCCTGCCCGTCGCGGCCGTCCTCGGCCTCGCCGCCGCCGCCATGCCCGGGAGCCTCCTGGCCTTCCGGTCCTCCCCCGAGGTGGGGTGGCTCTGGGTCCACGGGCTCCTGCTCCTCTTCGGGTTCGGGGCCTTCGCCCTGAACTTCGCCGGCGGCCTCATGTACCTCCTCCAGGAGCGCCAGCTCAAGTCGCGGCGGCCCGGGCCGGTCTCCTCCCGGCTCCCCTCGCTCGAGCTCCTCGACCGGCTCACCTTCCAGGCCCTGGTCATCGGCTTCCCGTTCCTCACCTTCGGGCTCCTCCTCGGCGTCCTGGCGGCGGCCGCCGGCGAGGGCCTGAGGCTCGGGCCGACCCAGGGGCTGTCGCTCCTGACCTGGGGGATCTACGCCGCGACGCTCTACGTCCGCCTCGTCCGGGGGTGGCGGGGGCGGCGGGCCGCCTACTTCGCCATCGCCGGCTTCGTCGCCGTGGTCGTGACCTTGAGCGTGGGCCTCGCGCTCCCGTCCCGCCACATCCGGCTCCTCTAGCCCATGGACCTTTTGGTCGTCGGGCTCAATCACCACACGGCGCCCGTCGAGATTCGGGAGCGGCTCGCCTTCGCCGACGAGGAGCTGCCTGCCGCGCTGGAGACGCTGATGGCCGAGGACGGCCTCCGGGAGGCGATGATCCTCTCCACCTGCAACCGCGTCGAGGTCTGGGCCGCGGCGGAGACGCCGGCCGATGTCCGGGAGGTCCTGGCGGCCCACCTCGCCAAGGCCCGGGGCGTGGACCCCGAGGCCCTGCGCCCGCTCCTCTACGCCCGCGAGGGGCTCGAGGCGGTCGCCCATCTCTTCCGGGTCGCCGCGAGCCTGGACTCCATGGTGGTGGGGGAGCCCCAGATCCTGGGCCAGGTGAAGGCCGCCTACGCCCGGGCCCACGCCGCGGGCGCAGCCGGTCCGGTCCTGAGCCGGGCGGTCCACGCGGCCTTCCGCGCCGCCAAGCGGATCCGCACCGAGACCGCGATCGCCCGGAGTGCCGTCTCGGTGAGCTACGCGGCCGTGGAGCTGGCCCGGAAGATCTTCGGCGACCTCGGCGGCAAGGTCGTCCTCCTCCTCGGCGCCGGGGAGATGAGCGAGCTGGCCGCCCGGCACTTCCGCGACCGGGGAATCGCCCGGCTCCTGGTGGCCAACCGGACCCCGGGGCGCGCCGAGGAGCTGGCGCGGCAGATCGGCGGGGAGGCGCTGCCGTCCCGCGAGGCCGCCCTGGGGAACGCCGATGCCGACATCGTCCTCTGTTCCACCGCGGCCCCCGGGTACCTCGTCACCCGGGCGGATGCCCAGCGCCTCCTCGCGGCCCGGCGCCACCGGCCGGTCTTCTTCATCGACATCGCGGTCCCGCGCAACGTCGAGCCCTCGGTCAACGAGCTGGATGGCGCCTACCTCTACGACATCGACGACCTCCAGGCCGTGGTGGAGTCGAACAGAAAGGAGCGCGAGCGCGAGGCCGAGCGGGCCGAGGCGCTCGTCCTCGAGGAGCTGGAGAAGTTCGCCGGCCGGCTGGCGGACCGCGCCGCGGTGCCGACCATCCGCTCCCTCAGGGAGCGGGTCGAGGAGATCCGGCAGGAGGAGGTGACCCGGACCCTCGTCAAGCTCAAGGACGCCTCCCCCGAGACCCGGGCCGCCGTCGAGGCGCTCTCGGCCTCGCTCGTGAACAAAATCCTCCACACCCCCATCCAGCGCCTCAAGCTCGAGCGCGGGGAGGGGGGGCGCTTCCGCGAGCTGGTCCGGGACCTCTTCGATCTCGGGCCCGAAGAGGGCGAGGAGCCGGAGGAGAGACCCCCTGACCTCTGAGGAGCTATTCGCCGAGGCCCAGCGGCTCATCCCCGGCGGCGTCAACAGCCCGGTCCGCGCCTTCCGGGGCGTAGGCGGCCGGCCGTTCTTCGTCGCCCGCGCCGAGGGCGCGCGCCTCTTTGACGTGGACGGCCGGAGCTACATCGACTACGTCATGTCCTGGGGGCCGCTCATCCTGGGGCACGCCCCCAAGCGGGTCCGGGACGCCCTCCAGCAGGTCCTCGACCGCGGCTGGAGCTACGGCGCGCCGACGCCGGGCGAGGTGGAGCTGGCGCGCGAGATCACCCGCGCCTACCCCTCGATGGAGCTGGTCCGCCTCACCTCCTCAGGGACCGAGGCGGCGATGGCGGCCCTTCGGGTGGCGCGCGGCTTCACCGGCCGGGATCGGATCGTCAAGTTCGAGGGGTGCTACCACGGCCACGGCGACAGCCTCCTGGTCAAGGCGGGCTCCGGCGGGGCGACCTTCGGGGTCCCGGACAGCCTCGGGGTCCCGGCCGACCTGGCCCGGCTCACCGTCGCCCTCCCGTTCAACGACCTCGACGCCGTCCACACGGCGCTCGAGGCGCTGGGTCGGGAGATCGCGGGGATCATCGTCGAGCCGGTGGTCGGCAACATGGGCGTGGTCCCGCCGCGCCCCGGCTTCCTGGCCGGGCTCCGGGAGCTGACGGTCCGCCACGGCGCGCTCCTGATCTTCGACGAGGTCATCACCGGCTTCCGCCTCGGCTACGGCGGGGCCCAGGCCCTTTACGGGGTCACGCCCGACCTGACGGTACTCGGGAAGATCATCGGCGGCGGGCGCCCGGTGGGGGCCTACGGGGGGCGGCGGGAGGTCATGGAGCAGGTGTCGCCACTC
>JACPHL010000160.1 GCA_016188625.1 Candidatus Rokuibacteriota bacterium
CATTATCCCCAGAGCCTCCGCGGGTTGTCAACCGGCCCCTCAGGATTCCTCGAGGATCGGGTAGACGACGGCGGTGACGTGGGAGTTGATCCGCTTGAGGTTGGTGAGGACGTCCAGGTGGATCTCGGAGGTCTCCAGGGACTCGGCCAGCCCGGCCCGGAGGCGGCCCAGGTGAGACTGGCGCAGCTCCCGCTCCCGCTGGCGGATGGGGGCGCGCTGGTCGAGGACCTCCCGGGCCAGGGCGTGGTCGCCGGTGGCGAAGGCCGCGATGGCCCGCTCCAGGTTCTTGGAGACCAGGGCGTGGAACTCCATCAGCTCCGCCTCCCCGGCCTCGGAGAAGCGGCACCCCTGGTAGATCTTCTTCTTGGCCAGCTCCATCAGGTTCTTGTCGATGATGTCCCCGATGTTCTCCAGGTTCGAGATGAAGCCGAGCAGCGCGATCTCCTTCTGGGAGAGCTCCTGGGACATGGTCCGCTGGGTCAGGCGCGTGAGGTAGAGTTTGATCTCGCGCTCGAGGTAGTCGAGCTGGTCGTCGCGCTGCTCCACGTCCTCCTGGAGCTCCGGGCTGTCCGTCCGGAAGACCGTGGCGGCGTCCCGGAGCATCCCCTGGACGATATCCGCCATCCGGAGGGCCTCCCGGGTCGCCTGGCCGATGGCCAGCCCCGGCTGCTCCAGGAAGCGGTCGTCGAGGTAGCGGGTCCGAAAGCGCGGCTCGGCCTCGGGCCTGTCCGGGACCAGGCGGGTGATCCCCCGGGCGGCCAGCCCCTGGAAGGGGAGGAAGAACGCCGAGATCCCCACGTTGAACAGGGTGTGGCTGTTGGCGATCTGGCGGGCGATGTCGCCGGCCGTGGCGGCGGCCAACCGGGTGAACGGCCCGATGAAGGGGAAGACCAGGGCGACCCCGAGGATCTTGAAGGCGATGTGGGCGGCGGCGACCCGCTTGGCCTCGGTCGTCGAGCCGATGGAGGCCGCCAGGGCGGTGGCGCAGGTCCCGATGTTGGCCCCGAGCACGATCGCGACGGCCCCCTCCAGCGGCAGGAGCCCCTGCGTGGCCAGGGCGAGGGCGAGCCCGATGGTGGCGGCCGAGGAGTGCACCAGGGCGCTCAGCGCCGCGGCCGCGACGATCCCGAGGAGGGGGCTCTCGGCGAACACCAACAGGACGCGGGGGGTCAGGTCGGAGCCGCGCAGGGGCGCCATCGCGTCGATCATGAGCTTGAGGCCGAGGAAGATGAACCCGAAGCCGAGGAGGGCCTGCCCGAGGTCCTTGGTCAGCCGCCGCCGGGCGAAGAAGCGCAGGGTGAAGCCGGCCCCCACCATGAGGGGCGCGTAGTCGTAGATCTTGAAGGCGATGAGCTGGACGGTGAGGGTCGTCCCGATGTCCGCCCCCAGGATGACGCCCATGGCCTGGTAGAGGGAAAGGAGCCCGGCCTGGACGAACCCGATGAGCATGACCGTGGTGGCGGTCGAGGACTGGATGAGAGCCGTCACCCCGGCGCCGGTGACCAGGGCGAGGAGCCGGCTGGCGGTGAGCCCGGTCAGGAGGTGGCGGAGGCGCGCCCCGGCGGCGGCCTGGAGTCCCTCGCCGGTGAGCTGCATCCCGTAGAGGAGCAGCGCCATCCCCCCGAAGAGGATCAGCAGGATCACGCCGCCCCTCCGGCCGTCGTCATCGCCCGCCCACGGCCGCCTCCGTCAGCGGGGGACGGCGTCGAGGGCGCGGCCGAGGCGCGCGAGCGCCTCGGGCCGGCCGAGGAGGGCGAGGACCTCGAAGATCGGTGGGCTCACGGTCCCCCCGGTCAGGGCCAGGCGCGTCGGCTGGGCGAGGTCCACCAGCTTCACCCCCAGCTCCTGGGCGAGCTGGCGCCCGCGAGCCGAAGACCAGGACCAGCTCGGGGCGGAACCGCCGCCGGAGCCGCGGCAGGTAGTCCCGCACGAATCGGCGGACCCGGGGGTCGCGCCTCACCGCTTGAGCCTGGAGTCGAGCCACCGGAACACCTCCCGGGCCGCCGCGACCTTCCGCCGGGCGATCTCCTCGTCGTAGATCTCGTAGGGCAGGCCATTGGCGGCATCGGGGTATCGGGCCACGGTGTAATCGACGGTGAGATCCATCAGGAGCCGGAGCACCCGGCGAGGCGCCTTGAGACCCTCCCCTAGATCCCGCAGATAATGCGTCGCCGGAGGTCTCTGCCTTCGCAAGACGATCCAAGCGCCCTTGAGGGCCTTCTCCACCGCCTGCTGGGCCAGAAAGGCCGCGACCTCGTAGGCCTCGATCCCGATATTTTTCCCGGCGTTGTCGAGGTCCCGCCGGGCCTGGCGGATCAGGAGATCGGCTTCTTTGCGCACTCGGACCTCCTCGCCCGCCTCCTCAGCGCGGGACGGCGTCGAGGGCGCGGCCCAGGCGGGCCAGGGCCTCGGCCCGGCCGAGGAGGGCGAGGACCTCGAAGATCGGCGGGCTCACGGTCGTCCCGGTCACGGCCAGGCGCGCCGGCTGGGCGAGGTCCACCAGCTTCACCCCCAGCTCCTGGGCGAGCTGGCGGAAGGTCCCCTCGAGGGCCTCCGGGGTCCACGGCTCGAGGGCCTCGAGGCGCCGCACGAGCCGCGCGAGGCGCGGCCGGGTCTCGCGCGTGAACCACCGCCCGACGGCCTCCGGGTCGTAGCGCGCGGGGCCCTCGAAGTAGTAGCGCCCCTGCTCGGCCATCTCCCGGAGGGTCTTGGCCCGCTCGCGGGCGGCCGTCGCCACGCGGGCGAGCCACGCCGGGTCGTCCGGGGCCCGGAGGCCGGCCTGCTCGAGGAACGGCCGCCAGCGGGCCGCCAGCTCCAGGGGGTCGAGCCGCCCGAGCCAGTGGCCGTTCAGCCACTCGAGCTTGGCCCGGTCGAAGACCGCCCCCGCCGAGCCCACCTGGTTCCGGGTGAAGCGCTCCACCAGCTCCTCGCGGGTGAAGACCTCCTGGTTGCCGTGGGACCACCCCAGGCGCGCCAGGTAGTTGACCATCGCCTCGGGGAGGAACCCCTCGTCCCGGAAGGCCAGCAGCGAGGTGGCGCCGTGGCGCTTGGAGAGCCGGCCCCGGTCCGGGCCGAGGATCATGGGGATGTGGGCGAAGATCGGGCGCGGGTAGCCGAGGGCCTCGTAGAGGAGGATCTGCTTCGGGGTGTTGGAGAGGTGGTCGTTGCCGCGGATGACGTGGGTGATCTTCATGGTCACGTCGTCCACGACCACGCAGAAGTTGTAGGTCGGGCCCCCGTCGGAGCGGACGAGGATCCAGTCGTCGAGCTGGGCGTGCTCGAAGACGACCTCGCCGTGGATCAGGTCATGGACGACGGTCCGGCCCGTGTCGGGGATGCGGAGGCGCAAGGCGGCCGGCAGGTCGGGCCGGTCAGCCCGGTCGCGGCAGCGGCCGTCGTAGCGGAACGGCTCGCGCCGGGCCTGGGCCTCGCGGCGGCGGGCCTCCAGCTCCTCGGGGGGGCAGTAGCAGCGGTAGGCCTTCCCCTCGGCCAGGAGGCGCTCGGCGTGGGCCCGGTAGATCTCGAGGCGGCTCGTCTGCCGGAAGTAGCCGCGGTAGGTCCCATCCTCCTCCGGCCCCTCGGGATCCCACTCCAGCCCGAGCCAGCTCAGGGCCTCGAGGATCTGGCGGATCGCCTCGTCGGTCGAGCGGGAGCGATCGGTGTCCTCGATCCGCAAGAGGAAGGCCCCGCCCGCCCCCCGGGCGAAGAGCCAGTTGAAGAGCGCGGTCCGCGCCCCGCCGACGTGGAGGTGGCCGGTGGGGCTCGGGAAGAGCCGGCCCCAGGGGGTCGTCCGGAAGGCGCGGATCCGCCGACGCCCGATCGTGGGATACCACAAGAGATCGTGATAGACGTTGGAGGCGAACGGCGCCCAGACGAAGAGCGGGGAGTGGAGCAGCAGGCGCTTGAGCGGCCGGAGCGGGCCCCGGCGGATGAGCTGGTCCCCCCAGATCACGAGGCTCCGGGAGGTCCGGCAGCCGAAGTTGATCCCCTCGATGTCGTCCCCCACGATCTCGATCTGGCGCGGGTCGGCGACCCCGAGGCCCCGCTCGTGACACATCCGGAGGTAGGGGATCGCGAGCGGGTCGAACCCCATGCACCTGGCGGCGATGGCGTCGAGGGCGACCGAGTCCGCCGAGGCCAGGATGAGGTCCCCCACCCGCGGGACCAGGGTCCGGGGGCCGGCCCCGTCGCCGACGACCGTCCCGTCCATCACCGCGAAGACCGCCGGGTGGAGCTCCCGCTGCATGTACATGAGGTCCACCATGACCTCGTGGATGAACTCGTGGGCGTAGTGGCGGACCTCCTTCAGGAGCCCCCCGAAGCTGTTCTTCACCGCGCCCGTCGTCACCGTGTGCCCGTGCGTCTTCAGGGTGGGAGCCTGGAGGACGTTGGCGTCGATGAACATCTTGGGGATCTGGATCCCCTCGGGGAAGAGCGCGGGGAGCTTGAGGAGCGGGCTCTTGAACGGGTAGACGACCCACTCGACCTCGGTCAGGGGGATGAAGGGGAGGCCGTGGCGCTCCAGGATCGGCATCCAGCGGTTGGCGACCGCCCCCTTCCGGGGGTCGGTGACGACGGTCTTGTTCTCGACGGGGAGGAGGCGCTCGCGCGGGTAGCCGTCCTCGAGGAGCGCGCGGACGATCCCCTCGAGCTGCCAGGGCTGGGTCGAGCAGGCGGGGAAGTACTTGGTCCAGGAGAGGTTGAGCTTGAGGAGCAGATCTGTGTCCCGCCCGAGGACCTGGTCGTACTTGGCCAGGCGCATGAGCCGGCCGTAGTCGGCGACCACGGTCTCGGGCCGCGTCCTCAGGACGGCGACGAGGGCGGGGGGCATGGTCTTCCATCGTCGCACAGCCGCGCGGAGCGTGTCAACGCCGGCCCGGCGGCGGGCTAGCGGAAGTAGAGGATCGCGATGACGGCGAGGCCCCAGAGGGCGATGTCGAGGAGGAGCGGGCCGTCGGCGAGGAAGAGCTCCGAGGGGTTCCCCCCCAGCTCCCGCCGGTAGAGGCGGTAGAGGTAGCGGAAGATCCCGTAGAGGACGAAGGGGATGGTGAGGGAGAGCCAGGACGTCCCGAACTTCGCGACCGTCTCGGCCGACAGGGTATAGAGCGCGTAGGCCAGGACCGTCGAGGCCGTCACCACCGCGATCATCTGGTCGAGGAGCTGGGGCGTGTACTCGGCGAGGATCGGCCGGTGGTCGGTGGCGTTCCCCTCCAGGGCCAGCAGCTCGTGCCGGCGCTTCCCGCACGCCATGAAGAGGGCGAGGAGGAGCGTGCAGATGATGAGCCAGATGATGAGCCAGGGCGAGATCTCGACCCGGATCACGACCGCCCCGGCCACGGCCCGGAGGACGAAGCCCAGGGCCACGACGAGGACATCGACGATCACGAGGTGCTTGAGCCCGAAGGAGTACGCGGTGATGAGGGCGGCGTAGGCCAGGGCGGTCCACCCGAAGGGGCGGGCCAAGCCGAAGGCCCCGCCCAGGGCCCCCGCCAGCAGGGCCAGGCCCGCGGCGGCGGCCGTCGCCCGCGGGAGTGCCCCCGAGGCCACGGGCCGATGCCGCTTCTGGGGGTGGAGGCGGTCCCGCTCGTAGTCCAGGACGTCGTTGAGGAGGTAGATCGCCCCGGTGAGGAGGCAGAACAGGACGAAGGCGGCGAGGGCGCGGGCGGCCAGGACAGGGTCGAACAGGTTCTGCGAGAAGAGGAGGCCGGCGAAGACCACGAGGTTCTTGGTCCACTGCCGCGGCCGGAGCGAGCGGACCAGCAGCGCGGCGGCGTGGCCAGACATGCCGCCGGGGCGGTTCTCGATCTCGACGCTGCCGTCTTTCACCGGGGCCCGTCCCCGAGTCTCCTCGGTCGAACGTGTCAGCCACTCTAGCCAACCCGGGTCCCCGAGTCAATGCGCCGCAGCGCCTTTGCTTGTCACCCGGTCGGCGAGGTTGCTATCATGCGCCCGTGTGCAGCGCGGCAAGGGGAGGCCTCGCGGTCTGGCTCTGGGGAGCGGCCGGGCTCGCGTTCGCGCTGGCCCTCCTGCTGGCCG
>JACPHL010000171.1 GCA_016188625.1 Candidatus Rokuibacteriota bacterium
CAGCGCCGTCGGGGCCGAGTTCGGGGCCCTGGACATCTTCGTCGCCAACGCCGCCGCCACCGCCTTCCGTGACGTCCTCGAGCTCAAGGACTACAACGTCATCCGCACCTACCAGATCACGGTGATGACCTTCATCCAGGCGGTCCAGGCGGCGGTCCGGCTCATGGAGGGCCGGAACGGCCGGATCGTGACCCTCTCGAGCTTCCCGGTGGCCCGCTACCTTCCGGGGTACGCGACGCTGGCCTCGGCCAAGGCGGCCCTGGAGTCCCTGACGCGCTACCTGGCGTGCGAACTGGCGGGGCGGGGGGTCAACGTCAACTGCGTCTCGCCCGGGCTGGTGCTGACCGACTCCTCCCGGACCTACGGGGGGGACGACAACGAGCGGTTCGAGCGCGCCCTGGTCGAGGCGACCCCCAAGGGGCGCGCCGGGACTCCGGAGGACATCGCCAGGGTCATCGCCTTCCTCTGCTCGGACGACGCGGAGTGGATCACCGGCCAGACCATCGCGGCGGACGGGGGGATGACGCTCACCCTGCCCTACCTCCGCCGCCCCTGACGGAGTAGAGGAGCGCGAGGGTGCGACTCCGGGAGCAGGTCGCGGTGGTGACCGGGGCCGGGCGCGGGATCGGGCGGGCGATCGCCCGCGCCCTGGCCGCCGCGGGCGCGCGGGTGGCCCTCCTGGACGTCAACGAGGCCGAGGCGCGCGACGCGGCCGGGGAGATCCAGAAGGCGGGCGGCGACGCCCTGGCCCTGCGGGCGGACGTGACGGTCCGGGCCCAGGTCGAGGCCGCGGTCGCGGAGGTTCTGGCCCGCTGGGGGACGGTCCACATCCTCGTGAACAACGCTGGGTGGGACCGTCCCATGCCGTTCATCGAGACCACCGAGGAGTTCTGGGACCGGATCCTGGCCATCAACCTGAAGAGCCAGATCATCTGCACCCGCGCCGTCCTCGACCCCATGATCAAGCAGGGGTACGGGAAGATCGTCAACATCGCCTCCGACGCCGGCCGGGTCGGCTCCACCGGCGAGGCGGTCTACTCCGCGGCCAAGGGCGGGGTCATCGCCTTCACCAAGACCCTGGCCCGCGAGCTGGCCCGCCACCGGATCAACGTCAACTGCGTCTCCCCGGGCCCCGCCGAGACCCCGCTCTTCGAGGAGGAGTTCGCCAAGGGGAAGCCGGGCCTGGCCGAGAGCCTGAAGAAGGCGATTCCTTGGGGACGGCTTGCCCGGCCCGAGGATATCGCCCGCGCGGTGGTCTTCCTGGCCTCGGACGAGGCCGAGTACATCACCGGTCAGACGCTCTCGGTCTCCGGCGGCCTCACCATGGTTTGACGCGCATGCGGCCGCCACAGTAGAAGCGATGGTTGTCGCCATCGGAAGAAACCCGTTGACTTGGCGTAGTCATTCCTCCATTATGGAGGCAAAGAGGAGGATTTATGGCGACGCTGAATATCAAGAACCTGCCAGACTCACTGTATCGTAAGATTCAAGCCCGCGCCAAACGAGAGCGCCGATCGGTGGCCCAGGAGGTTATTCACATTTTGAGCCAGGTGGCCGACCAGGCGCCGCGCCTATCGATCCTGGATCTTCAGGGGCTGGGGAAGGAGGTCTGGCGAGGGGTGGATGCGGCTCGCTACGTCAATAAGGAACGACGTGGGTGGGATTGATCGACGACCTGCAGCCCGGCCCGGTCGCGCTCGACACTGCGGTCTTCATTTACTTCATCGAGGAGGATCGCCGCTTTCTCGATATCGTCAAGCCGGTCTTTACGGCCATGGATCGGGGCGTGCTTGAGGGCGCCACGTCTGGTCTCACGCTGCTAGAGGTACTTGTGGCTCCCTATCGCGCCGACAACTTCCCCCTGGCCGAGCGCTATGAAGCCCTGCTGACCCAGAGCCGGGGATTGCGCCTGGTCGATCTGGACCGGTCTGTCCTGAAGAGCGCCGCGCTCCTCCTGGCAAGAGTGCGCCTGAAGCCCCCCGACGCGATCCAGGTCGCCGCCGCACTGGCCGTCCGGTGTACCGCCTTCCTGACGAACGACCGGAAGATTCCCGCCATGCCAGGCTTGAGGATCCTGCAGCTCCGCGACTACCTGCATGGGGCGTAGGCAACGTAAAGGCCTTTCTCGGCCCGCCCGGCGCCGGGGGCCGGACCGAAGCCACGTTACAGCGCGGGTGAACACCCTGTCAAGGCAAAGCGCTGGGGATCGAGAGGCGCATGGGGCCGCCACCGCGGGGACAGGCGAGGACGTCGAGGGGAAGGCGCGCCGGTCGCTGAGCGGGGCGTAGGCGTTTTGGCAAAAGCATAGTAGAATGAGGTCGTACTTTCCGGGAGCGCCATGATGGAGAAGGTGGTCCGAAAGAGAAAGCTGCAAGAGTTCTCAGAAGTCCGGGACAATCTCGCCTACTGGCTATCCAAAACCCCCGAGGAGCGTGTCGCCGAGGTTGAGCGCTTGAGGAGACAGCGGCATGGACGTGCCGCGAGACTTCAGCGAACTGCTCGCGTTGTTCAACGCCCTTCGCGTTGACTATCTCATCGTTGGCGCGCATGCCGAGCTTTTCGAGGAGTTCCAGGGGCTCGAAGAGGAGGTGGCTGGTGCCATCGTGCCAGGCGCTCTTGAACTCCAGCAGGATGCGGCCGTCCCCGGTGAGCCGGAGGCGATCCTGGGCGACCGGCGGGCGCAGGAGGTAGCGGCAGAGCTGCTCGAGCCGTGCCCGATCTTCGGCTGGGACGGAGAGGTTCGCGTGGAGATCGAAGCCCTCCAAATGGGCCTGACGGGGACCGGTCGAGGTCACCCAGCAAATTGAGGCCGCCGCCGAAGCGTTGGATGACGGTGACGCTCCCGGCCTGCCCATCGCGGATTCCCAGCCTGCGCGCCTGCGAGCGCTGGAAGCCAAGGAGCGCCCGCACGTAGACGCCGAGCGCGGCCCGGCAGAGCGCGTGATTCCAGGCGAGCAGGTAGCGCAGGCGGTGCGGGAGGCTGAGGACCCACTGCCGGACGGGCACCCGGGGCAGCACCTCATCCACGAGGTGGGCGGCGCGCTCGGCCATGCGCCGGCCCCCGCAGCTCGGGCAGAAGCCGCGAGTCGAGCTGCTCGCCCGCGCGTAGCCGCACGGCCGGCCCGCCGCGGGTGGCGCCACCGCGAGCGGGTCAGCTGGGGAGCGCGCGGGCGGCGGCGAGGAACTCGTCGTCGGTCGGGAACTTCCCGAGACCGGCCAGGCCTTCCTCCGCCGTCTCGATGTTCACCCAGCGGATGATCCCGTCGCGGTCGACGAGGAACTGGCCAACGAGCTGCGGGACCTGCTGCTCCATCTCCTCGGTGTCGGTGCCGGTCCACTCGAAGTGGTCGAGCTCGTCGAGGCGGTTCGCCGCGTCCGGGACCGACAGCGGCTCGGGAAGCTCGCCGGTCGGGTTGATGCGCACGCGCCGCCTCTCCGCCTCCAGCTCGGGCGTCATCGCCGGCTTGGGCACGCGGAAGGCCCGCAGCGCGCGGAGCTCGGGGTCGGCCACCAGCGGGAGCCGGGTGGGCCGGTAGCGGAAGTAGAGCCGCGCCCGCTCGAGCTGGGTCGCGACCACCGCGAGCGTCTCGACGCCCAGCCCCCGGAGCTTCTCCCCCGTCATCCCGAGCTGGGCGATGGCCCGGCGGCAGAACGGACAGTACAGGCCGCGGAACAGGGCCACGAGCAACGGGCTCCGGCCCCGGTAGTCGGCCAGGGAGATCGTGCCGTCCCGGTGTACGGTGGGCAGCGTGAAGTCCGGCGCGGGATCGCCGGGCCCGAGGGCCGGCGGAATGCTGAGCGTGGACATCGTCGATTCCTCCCTATCCCCTCCTCCGAGGGAGGAGAGCGTAGGCAACATAAACGACGTGCACGCCAACGACGTGTACGCCGTGCCCCCTCAAAGCTACGGCGCGGACGGAACGCGTGTCAAGGCGAAAATGGGGCGAGGGCTGGGGCATTCTGGTGCGAGGGAGCAGGCCCGGTCGAGCCAGGGGCCACGCGACGCGCAGGGCCGTCGGGTCCCTTGGGACAAAGCACGGACATCGTACGGCCGAGCGGCCGAGTGCTGGGTCCGACCAGCACCGGGTTAAACTGGCAGGTCGGCGAACAGGTCCGCGCAGCGGCCCGGAGGAGGCGGCCGCGCCGGGCCGGCGGCGGGCCCCTCGGGTGGGAGCCCCAGGTGGGCGAGGATCCGGCGGATGACGCGAGGCCGCGGGATCAGGGCGGCGAGCTTTTCGAGGAGCTCCAGGGGCTCGAAGAGCAGGTGGCCGGACTGAAATCGGATGCAGTCCCAAGGTGGTCAGAGGCGGCGGCAGGGCGGGGCGGTGGCGCGAGGGGGCAGGGACCGGTGTCGATGAGGTTAAAGGCCCGGCAATCCGCGGTCGGCCGAGGGCTTGACAGTCCCGTCCCAAAGACGTAGAAGGAGGCTAGCCCCGGTCCGAGAAGACAGCCCGTGCTATCCGTGCCCGAGTTTGTGGCGGTCGGCCACCTGACCCTGGATACGGCGGAGGATGGCCGAACGCGTCCGGGCGGCGCGGCGCTCTACGCCGGTCTCCTCGCCTGGCGCCTCGGGTTGCGCGTCGGGCTCCTGACGAGCTTCGGCCCGGACTTCCCCCCCGAGGTCATCCCGCCCGACGTCGAGGTCGTCAGCCTCCCCGCCCCCGCCACCACGACCTTCCACCTCGCCTACCGCGGCAGCGCGCAGCGCCTCCGCCTCGAGGCCCGGGCGAGCCCCATCAGCCGCCGCGATTTCCCACTCCACTGGACCGAGGCACGCCTCGCCTACCTCTGCCCGGTTGCCGATGAGGTGGACCCCGGACTCTCGGTCGCGTTCCCCGAGGCGGGGATCGGCGTCGGGGCGCAGGGGTGGGTCAGACGGTGGGACCCCTCCGGCGAGGTCCGCGCGCGCCCCTGGGAGGATCCTGCGCCGGTCCTCCGCGAGAGCCAGGCGCTCTTCCTCTCCCGCGACGACATCCGGGGGTGGGAGGTCGAAGCGCTCGCCCTCTACCAGCAGGTCCCGGTGGGCGCGCTCACCTTCGGGGCTGAGGGCGCGATCCTCTTCGTCAACGGGGAGCGCTACCCGGTCACACCCGCTCCCGCCCGGGAGGTGGAGCCGACCGGCGCCGGGGACGTCTTCGCGGCGGCCTTCCTCATCCGCTACGCCGAGAGCCAGGACCCGTGGGAGGCGGCCGGCTACGCCGCGGCGGCCGGGGCGCTGGTGGTAGAAGGGGAGGGGATCAGCGGGGTGCCGAGCGCCGAGGCCCTGGCGGCGCGCTGGGAGGCGTACCGCCGCCTCCTCGCCTGAGGGCGCTCAGCGCGGGGCGAACGGCGGGCGCCGGTCGGCCCACGGGCAGGCCGCCTCGAAGGCTGCCGAGGCGCGGAGGACCGTGGCGTCGGCGTGGCGCCGCCCCACGATCTGGAGCCCGACGGGGAGACCCCCGCTCGTCCACCCGCACGGGACCGAGGCCGCGGGCTGGCCGGTGAGGTTGAAGGGGTAGGTGAAGGGGGTCCACTCCATGGGACCGACGGGCTTGCCCGCGACCTCGCTCGGCCCGACGATCCCCAGCTCGAAGGCCGGGACCGCGATGGTGGGGGTGAGGAGGAGGTCGTAGCGGGCGAAGAAGCGCCGGGTGGCGTCCCAGAGGGCGGCGCGCTCGAAGAGGGCCTGGGCGAAGTTGAAGGCGGTGAGGCCGCGGAGCTTCTCGACGGTCCTGAGGAGCCCCGGATCGATCCGGTCCTGCCACTCGGGGAGGTAGCCGTCGAGCCGGGCCGCGATGCTCCCGTAGAAGAGGGTTACCCAGGCCGTCTGGGGGTCGCCGAAGCCAGGATCCGCCTCCTCGACCTCGCACCCGAGATCCACGAAGCGCCGCGCCGCGGCCCCGGCGAGGGCGCGCACCTCGGGGTCCACGGCCGCATAGCCGAGGTCGGGGCTCCAGGCCACCCTGAGCCCGCGGAGATCACCCTCGATGGCCCCGGTGTACCCCGCGCCATCGGCGGGGAGGGAGTTCCGGTCGCGCTCGTCCGGTCCCGCCATCACCTCCAGCATCAGGGCGGCGTCGGCGACGGTCCGGGTCATGGGACCGGCGTGGGAGAGGGCCTCGGCGGCGCTGGCCGGGTAGATCGGGACCCGGCCGAAGGAGGGCTTGAGCCCGTAGATCCCGCAGAAGCTCGCCGGGATCCGGATCGAGCCGCCGCCGTCGGTCCCCACCGCCAGGGGCCCGAGCCCCGCGGCCACGGCCGCCGCCGCGCCGCCGCCCGAGCCGCCCGCGGTGCGCCCCGGGTCCCACGGGTTCCGGGTGGGGCCGAAGATGAGGTTGTCGGTCGAGCCCCGCCAGCCGAGCTCGGGGGTGTTGGTCTTCCCGAGGAGGATGGCGCCGGCCGCGCGGAGCCGCTCCACCGCCGGGGCGTCCTCCTCCGGGACGTGGTGCTCGTAGATCTTCGAGCCCCAGGTCGTCCGCACCCCTCGCGTGATGATCAGGTCCTTGATCGAGACCGGGACGCCGTGGAGCGCTCCCAGAGGCCTCCCGGCCAGGACCGCCGCCTCGGCCTCGCGGGCGGCCTCGCGGGCCGCCTCCGCCGTCAGCGTGCAGTAGGCGTTCAGGAGGGGGTTCAGCCGCTCGATCCGGGCGAGGAAGGCCTCGACCACCTCGACGGGGGAGAGGGCCTTGGCCCGGATGGCCGCGGCCAGGTCGGTCGCGGGGAGGTAGCAGAGGTCGTCGTCGTGCATGGGCCTATAATATATCTAATAGAGGTGTCTGAGGTCGTCGAGGGTGAGGAGCCAGCGGCTCTCGCGGTCGAAGTCGGCCAGGGAGTCGTAGCCCGTGACCTTCAGGGATTGCCCCGTGAGCAGGACCTCCGCCCCTCGGTTCCGGGACGCGCCGGGGGCGCGCTGGGCAAGGACCGCCGTCAGGGTCCGGAAGTTCCCGAGCGCGTGGGGGAGCATCCGGTCGCCGAGGCCCGAGTAGTCGAACTCGAGGGCATTGATCCTGAAGCGCCGGGGCGGCTCCCGGCGGCAGAGGTCGAGGTAGACGATGAGCTCCTCGCTCCGCTGGACCGGCTCCGGGGGGCGCCGGCCTCTTCCGGTGATCATGGGGAGTCCGGTCGCCATCATGAGACCGAGGCCCACGGCCTTCCGGCCCAGACCGGGCCCCTCCGGGGGCTGGACCCGGCTCGTCGTGGTCTCGGTGAGGCCGCCGACGGCGAGGAGCCTCAGCCGGGGCCAGGGGATCGGCTCCTCCTCCCCCGCGGCGGTGATCAGGCGGAGGCCGTCGTCGTCCCACTCAGCGCGGGCCATCAGCGCCGGCGGGGGGAGGGCCGCGAGGCGGTGGTGCGGCAGGACGATCCCGCCGAGCCCGGCCTCGCCCAGAGCCTCGGCGAGCCGCCTGGCCTCCGGCTCCTCCAGGTCCTCCCCCACGATCCCCCAGGCGTGGCGGGCCTGGCGCGCGGCGTCCTGGAGGGGGATCCCCCGATGCCGGGCCAGGGCCGCGGCGAGCCTGGTGGGCTGGAGGTCCTCCGGCCGCTCCAGGAGCACGGCGTAGCGGGAGGCGTCGGGCACGAGGGCCATTATCTCATCTCCACGGCGCGCTTGCGCGCCAGGTTGTTTTGTGGTGCCATGCGCTTGACACTCCCGAGCCGAAGCCGGTAAGGTGGAGGCGGTGGCGCGACGGATCCGGATCACCGCCGGCGGCGTGTTGGCCGAGGCCGAGCTGGGCGACTCCAGGACGGCCGAGGCCATCTGGGCCGCGCTCCCCTTCGCGGCCGCCGCCGAGACCTGGGGTGACGAGATCTACTTCGACATCCCGCGCGCCCGCACCGCGGAGCGTCCCCAGGAGGTCGTAGAGCGGGGTGATCTCGGCTACTGGCCGCCCGGGCACGCCTTCTGCGTCTTCTTCGGCCCCACCCCCTCGAGTCGGGGCGAGGAGATCCGCCCGGCGAGTCCCGTCGAGGTCTTCGGGCGCGTGGTCGGCGATCCGACCGTCTTCAAGAAGGTCCGGGCCGGGACCCAGGTCCGCGTGGATCGGGCCGGCGAGACACCCTGACGACTAGGAGGCAGGCATGCAGATCTTCCTGGACACGGCCAACCTCGCGGAGATCCAGGAGGCGGTGGCCCTCGGGGTGCTGGACGGGGTCACCACCAACCCCACCCTCATCGGCAAGGAGAAGCGCCCCTTCCGGCCGCTGGTGGAGGAGATCTGCCGGCTCGTCGAGGGGCCGGTCAATCTCGAGGTGGTGGCGACCGACGTCGAGGGGATGCTCCGGGAGGGGCGGGAGCTGGCCAAGATCGCCCCCAACGTGGTGGTCAAATGCCCGATGATCCGGGACGGGCTGAAGGCGATCCGGCGGCTGGCCGCCGAGGGGATCAAGACGAACCAGACCCTGGTCTTCTCCCCGACCCAGGCCCTCCTGTCGGCGAAGGCCGGCGCGACCTACGTGAGCCCGTTCGTCGGGCGCCTGGACGACGTGGGGCACATCGGGATGGACATCGTGCGGACGATCCTGGAGATCTACGCCAACTACGGCTTTGAGACCAGGGTCCTCGCCGCCTCGCTCCGCCATCCGACCCACGTCATCGAGGCGGCCCTGGCCGGGGCCCATGTCGCGACCATGCCGTTCGCGGTCCTGGAGCAGCTCCTGAAGCATCCCCTGACCGACGTGGGGCTCAAGAAGTTCCTCGACGACTGGGCCAAGGCCGGCGTCCAGATCTAAACTCGGAGGGGGGTTCCACCCCCCTTCCGAACCTCCCCCCCAAGGTTGCGCGGGCCAAGCCC
>JACPHL010000175.1 GCA_016188625.1 Candidatus Rokuibacteriota bacterium
GTGCACGGTTCCCCCGTCCTCGAACTTGAACGTGAAGGCGCCGGCCGGCGTCCCCGCGAGGGTCACGGCCGCCACCACCCAGGCCATCAGCGCGCGCATCGCGCCCAATGGTAAGGGCTCCCGCCCGGAGAGGTCAAGCCGGCCCGGACTCAAACGGCTCGCTCAATAGAGTTTGGGGGGAGGCAGGCCCCGAAGCCTTTCGCCAGCGGCGAAGCCGGACTGGCGAAAGGTGGGCTTTGCCCAGGGCCGTCGGACGGGGTCCCCGCCGGGCCCGAAGGCCCGGTGGGGTGCTCGGTTGGGGGGCGGAGCCCCCCTCCGAGCTATTACCCGGCGCCGCGCCCGGCCAGGGCGGTGGGCTCGAGCAGAGCGGACGCCCCCTCCCAGGAGGGCTCCGGCAGGGCGAGGCGGATCACCTCCTCCACGGTGGAGACGAGGTGGAATCCCGCCCACCGGGAGGACCCGGCCGGTCAGGGTGATCTCCCCCGTCATCGCCAGCTCCGGCCGGACCAAGCGGTTGGTGAGGAGGGAGACCAGGGCGGTGGCCATGGTGATCCCGGCCGAGGGGCCGTCCTTGGGGATCGCGCCCGCGGGGACGTGGAGGTGCAGGTCGTAGCGCCGCCAGAACTCCGGCTCGATCCCGAGCTCGCGGGCGTGGGCCCGGACCCACGACAGGGCGGCCTGGGCCGACTCCTTCATCACGTCGCCGAGCTGCCCGGTGAGGGTCAGGTGCCTGCCCCCCGGCATCTTCGAGGCCTCGACGAAGAGGATCTCCCCGCCGCTGGGCGTCCAGGCCAGCCCTACCGCCACCCCGGGGACCCGGGTCCGCTCCTCCAGCTCCTCGTGGAGGAACCGCGGCACGCCCAGGAACTCCGCGACGAGCGTCGGCGTCACGGTCACCGGCGCCTCGGCCCCTTCGGCCCGCCGCTTGGCGAGCTTCCGGCAGATGCTCGCGACCTCGCGCTCCAGGTTGCGGAGGCCCGCCTCGCGCGTATAGCTCCGGATCAGGAGCTGGAGGGCCTCGGGGGTGAAGGTCACCTGCTCCCCGAGCGCGAGCCCGTGCTCGGCCGCCTGCTTCGGGACGAGGTGCTTCCGGGCGATGGCGACCTTCTCCTCCTCGGTGTAGCCCGCCAGCTCGATGACCTCCATCCGGTCCCGCAGGGCCGGGGGGACGGGATCCAGCACGTTCGCGGTGGTGATGAACAGGACCCGGGAGAGGTCGAAGGGGACGTCGATGTAGTGGTCCCGGAACGCCACGTTCTGCTCGGGGTCCAGGACCTCGAGCAGGGCCGACGCCGGATCCCCCCGGAAGTCCATCCCCAGCTTGTCCACCTCGTCGAGCATGAAGACCGGGTTCCGGGACTCGGCCCGGCGGAGCCCCTGGATGATCTGGCCCGGCAGGGCCCCGATGTAGGTCCGGCGGTGCCCCCGGATCTCGGCCTCGTCGCGGACGCCCCCGAGGGAGATCCGGACGAACGTCCGCCCCAGGGCCCGGGCGATCGACTTGCCCAGGGAGGTCTTCCCCACGCCCGGCGGCCCCACGAAGCAGAGGATCGGGTCCTTGCCCTCGGGGCGGATCTTCTTGACCGCCAGGTACTCGAGGATCCGCTCCTTCACCTTGGCGAGCCCCCAGTGGTCCTCGTCGAGGATCTCCCGGGCCCGACCGAGGTCGATGGCATCCTCGGTCTCCTTCTGCCAGGGCAGGGCCACCAGCCAGTCCAGATAGGTGCGGGCGACGGTGTACTCGGCCGCCGCCACCGGCATCTTCGCCAGCCGGTCCAGCTCCCGGAGCGCCTGCTTCCGGGCCTCCTCGGGCATCCCGGCCGCCTCGATCCTCTGGCGCAGCTCCTCGATCTCCTGCGTTCGCTCGTCGCTCTCCCCCAGCTCCTTCTGGATCGCCTTCATCTGCTCGCGGAGGTAGTACTCCCGCTGCGACCTCGACACCTCCGACTGGATCTCGGAGTGGATCTTCGAGCCCAGCTCGAGGACCTCGAGCTCCTTGGCCAGGACCTCCGTCAACGCCTTGAGCCGGGCCCGGACGTCCTGGGCCTCCAGCAGCTGCTGCCTGGTGGGCGTGGACAGGGAGGGGATGGTTCCCGCGATGAAGTCCGCCAGCTGCCCGGGCTCCGAGGCCAGGCTCGAGGCCAGGGCGATCAGGTCCTCCCCGAGCACCGGGGACTGGGCCACGATCTTCTGGAACTGGGCCAGGACGTTGCGGGAGAGGGCCTCGACCTCCAGGTCCTCCCCCTCGGGCTCGACGTCGGGAACGACCTCGACCCGGGCCTTCAGGAAGGGGGTCTCCTGGACGAACTCCCGCACCCGGATCCGTCCGAGCCCCTGGACGACGAGGCGGATGGTGCCGTCCGGGTACTTGAGCATCTTGTGGATGATCGCGGCCGTCCCGTGGGCATAGAGGTCCTGAGGGCTCGGCTCCTCCTGGGCCGGGTCCCGCTGGGCGACGACCCCGATGATGCGGGAGCCCAGGACCGCCTCGTCCACCAGGCGCACGGAGCGCTCGCGCGCCACCGCCAGGGGGAGGATGGCCTGGGGGAAGAGGACGGTGTCCCGGAGGGGAAGGATCGAGAGGACCTCCGGGAGACCCGGACGCGGCTCCTCCCGGCCCGGGCGCTCCTGGGACTCCACGTTCAAGGTGTGCTCGCTCATTCGCGACTCCTTCGCGTCACGGCCCTTCGATGTCGGGCGCGTCCCATGGTCTCGTCACCTCGAAGAACTCGTCGAGTTTGCGGAGGCTCTGCCGGGAGACCCTCACCAGGGCCTCCTCCCGGTTCTGGCGGGCCGGACCGTCCCCGCCCAGCTCCTGCCGGATGTACTCGGAGAGCGTCTCCATCTCCCGTTGCATGACGAGCATCTGGCGCCGCATCTTGATGACGATCTCCACCCCCGCCAGATTCACCCCGAGGTCGCGGGTCAGCCGGAGGATCCGCTGGATCTCCTCCACGTCCTCGGCCGAGTAGAGCCGGGTCCGGCCGACCGTGCGGCTCGGGTTGATGAGCCCCTTCTTCTCGTAGAGGCGGAGGGTCTGGGGGTGGATCCCGAGCATCTCCGCCACCACCCCGATCTGGTAGAGGGGCTTGGCGCGGCTCGTCACGCCCGTCCCCCCACCGCGTCCAGCAGCCCCGTCCTGGGGTTCTCCGGGAGGAGCCGCTCGAGGGCTCGCAGGAGCTCCTCGATCCCCGAATCCAGGTTCCGGGGGATCACGACCCGGACCGCCACGTAGAGGTCACCCCGGCCGTCCCGTCCCAGATGGGGACACCCCTTGCCCCGGACCCGGAAGAGCTGCCCGCTCTGGGTGCCGGGGGGGACGATCATCGCCGCGGGGCCGTCCGGGGTCGGGATCTGGATCCGCGCGCCCAGGACGGCCTCGGGGATGGTGATCGGCACCTCGCCGTAGAGGTTGTCCCCCTTCCGGGTGAACAGGGGGTGGGGGCGGACCCGGGTGGTCACCACGAGATCCCCCGGAGACCCGCCGGACCGCCCGGCGTGACCCTGTCCGGGGATCCGGATCTCGGCGCCGGTGTCCACCCCGCCGGGCACCGTCACCCTGATCACCGCCTGGCGCAGGCCGATCCCGCGCCCCTGGCAGGCGGGGCAGGGGGCGGCGGTCCCTGCCGCTTGGGCGCCCCGTCCCCGGCAGGCCTCGCAGGCCGTCTGGCGGGCGACCTCGATGGCGGTCGTGAGCCCGCGCACCGCGTCCTCGAAGCCCAGGTCGATGGTGTAGTGGAGGTCCTCCCCGCGGCGCGGCTCGGGCCGGTCTCCCGGTGGGGGGGAGGGCATGAAGGCCCGGTGGCCGTACCGGTCGTAGAGGGAGCGGGCCGTGGGGTCGCAGAGCACCCGGTAGGCCTCCTCGATCTCCTTGAACAGGACGGCCGCCGTCCGGTCCCACAGGTTGACGTCCGGCGAGCACTGGCGCGCCAGGGCCCGGTAGGCCCGGCGGACCTCCTGGAGGGAGGCCCCCACGCGGACCCCGAGGACCTCGTAGTAATCCCGCTTCCGCATCGCCCGAGGCCTCCCGGGCTCCCGCTACGAGCCCTTCCCGCCGAGGTCCTCGAACTCGGCGTCCACGACGTCGCCCTCGCCGGCCTTGGCCCCACCCGGCCCGGGCCCGCCGGTCCCGGCCTGCGGGCCGCCGGCCTGCTGCTTGGCCTGGGCCTCGCGGTAGAGGATCTCGGCGATCCGGTGCGAGGCCTGGGTGAGCTTCTCGGAGCTCTTCCGGATCCGCTCGAGGTCGTCCCCCTTCAGGGCCTCGCGGACGTCGTTCAGGGCGTCCTCGATGGCGCGGCGGTCCGCTTCCGGGAGCTTCTCCCCGTGCTCCCTGAGGGTGCGCTCGGTCGTGTAGACCAGCGAGTCGGCCTGGTTCCTGACCTCGATCTCCTGCCGGCGCTGGCGGTCCTCCTCGGCGTGCACCTCGGCCTCCCTGACCATCCGCTCGATCTCGTCCTTGGCGAGCCCGGAGGAGGCGGTGATGGTGATGGCCTGCTGCTTCCCGGTGGCGAGGTCCCTGGCCGAGACGTTCAGGATGCCGTTGGCGTCGATGTCGAAGGCCACCTCGACCTGGGGGACGCCGCGCGGGGCCGGGGGGATCCCGACCAGGTGGAACCGCCCCAGGGTCCGGTTGTCGCGGGCCATCGGGCGCTCCCCCTGCAGCACGTGCACCTCCACCGAGGTCTGGTTGTCCGCGGCCGTGGTGAAGATCTCGGCCTTGCGGGTGGGGATCGTCGTGTTCCGCTCGATCAGCCTCGTCATCACGCCGCCGAGGGTCTCGATCCCCAGCGAGAGCGGGGTCACGTCCAGCAGGACCACGTCCTTGACCTCCCCGGCCAGGACCGCGGCCTGGATGGCCGCCCCCACCGCGACGACCTCATCGGGGTTGACCCCCTTGTGCGGCTCCTTGCCGAAGAGCTCCCGCACCAGCTCCTGGACCTTCGGCATCCGCGTCTGGCCGCCGACCAGGATGACCTCCTGGATCTCCTTCGACGTCACCCCGGCGTCCTGCATGGCCTGCCGGCACGGGCCGACGGTCCGCTCGACCAGGTCCGCCACCAGCGACTCCAGCTTCGCCCGGGTCAAGGTCATGACCAGGTGCTTCGGGCCCGAGGCGTCGGCGGTGATGAAGGGCAGGTTGATCTCCGTCTGGAGCGTCGTGGAGAGCTCGCACTTGGCCTTCTCGGCCGCCTCCTTCAGGCGCTGGAGGGCCATGCGGTCCTTGCGGAGGTCGATCCCGTGCTCCCGCCTGAACTCCTCGGCGATCCAGTCGATGACCCGCTGGTCGAAGTCGTCGCCCCCCAGGTGGGTGTCGCCGTTGGTGGCCTTGACCTCGAAGACCCCGTCGCCGATCTCCAGGATGGAGATGTCGAAGGTCCCGCCCCCGAGGTCGTACACCGCGATGACCTCGTCCTTCTTCTTGTCGAGGCCGTAGGCCAGGGCCGCCGCCGTCGGCTCGTTGATGATCCGGAGCACCTCGAGCCCCGCGATGGCGCCCGCGTCCTTGGTGGCCTGGCGCTGGCTGTCGTTGAAGTAGGCCGGGACGGTGATCACGGCCCGGGTCACCTTCTCGCCCAGGTAGGCCTCCGCGGCCTCCTTGAGCTTGCGGAGGATCAGGGCCGAGATCTCCGGGGGCGACTGGACCTTGTCCCGGACCTCTACCCGGGCGTCGCCGTTCTGGGTCTTGACCACCCTGTAGGGGACCAGCTTGATCTCGTGGAGCACCTCCTCGTGGCGGCGCCCCATGAAGCGCTTGATGGAGAAGATCGTGTTCTCGGGGTTGGTGATGGCCTGGCGCTTGGCCACCTGCCCCACCAGGATCTCCCCGTCCTTGGTGTACCCGACCACCGAGGGGGTCAGGCGGCTCCCTTCGGGGTTCGGGATCACGACGGAGTCGCCCCCCTCCATGATGGCCACCACCGAGTTCGTGGTCCCCAAATCGATGCCGATGACTTTGCCCATGCCGACGCTCCTTTTAGCCGATTAGCCGACCTCGATCTTGATCTCCTTGGGCTTGATCTCCTCCGCCTTGGGGAGGCGGATCTCCAGCACGCCGTCCCGGAACCTGGCCTTGACCTTGTCGGCCTCCACCGGGATCGGCAGCGGGATGTGTCGCTCGAAGCTGCCGTAGAACCGCTCCATGCGGTGGTAGTGCTCTTCCTTGACCTCGCGGTCCTGCTTGCGCTCACCCTTGACGGTGAGCACGTCTCCGACGATCGAGACGTGGACGTCCTTCTCCTTCGCCCCGGGCAGCTCGGTCGTCACCACCAGCTCGTCGGCCGTCTCGTAGACATCGACGACCGGGGCCCAGACCCGATCCAGCAGGCCGACGGTCCGTCCGGGCCGTCCGAAGAAGGCGTCGAAGAGGCGGTTCATCTCGGACTGGATGTCCGCCAGGTCGTGGAAGGGGTCCATCCGCTCGAGGGCCCTAAACCGGCTAAATGGACGCCATCGCCCAAGGGCCATCACCCATCCCTCCTTTAAACATTGAGCCTGCCTCTCTTATATCATCTAAGTTTTTCACTGTCAAGACTCGGCAGGTCATGATGAATTTTCTTTAATTTCTTGACATTTCCATGAGGATCGGTCTACGGTGCCACTATGCGGTTAGGGTGCCTGGGCTGTCTGGGTCTCGTCGTCCTGATACTCCTGGCAGTCGGGGCTGGCACCTTCGCCTACCGGGTCCTGGCTTCACCCCCCGAGCACGAGGCGGGGTTCACCGCCGAGGATGGCCTGCGGGCTCAGGGGAAGCTCGCCGAGATCCTGAAGCGGCAGGCCGGGCTCTCCAGCCGGCAGGATCCGGTGGTGCTGACCGAGCCCGAGATCAACGCCTTCCTGGCCCGGCACCTGGAGAGCCGCCACCTGCGCCTCGACCCCCTGCGCGTTCGCCTCCGCCCCGGCCGCGTCGAGGTCTCTGGGGGGCTCCCCGTCGACGCGCTCCTTCAGCGATCCCCGCTGGCGGGGCTCCGCCCCTTCTTCCCCCTGATCGTGCTCGACCGCAGGCTCTGGGTGACGGTCCGCGGGCGGGTCCTGGCGGAGGAGGGGGAGGGCGAGTTCCGGCTCGAAGGGTGGGCCCTGGGCCGGCAGGGGCTCCCGAGGTGGTGGGCCGGGTTTGTCCCGCTCCGGCGGAACTCCGACCTGTTCCGGTGGCGGGTGCCGGCGGTCGTGGATCGGGTGGAGATAGGGGAGGACCGGGTGGCCATCCACACCCGGCCGAGACTCGGAGGGGGGCTCACGCCCCCCTTCCGAACCTCCCCCAAGGTTGCGCGGGCCAAGCCCGCGCTCGGAGCGGACTGGCCAATCCGCGAGCCGAGGGTCGAGAGCGCCCGAGCAGCGTCGGCGTTAAATCGGACGAGCTTACAGCGAAGAGGCCGGCGGCCGGGGATGGTCCGGCGGCGGTCGCCACCGACCCCCCTCCGAGCTTCTATTCGCCGATGAGCTGGCAGACGACCTCGCGCCGGCGCGGCCGGGTGTCGAAATCGAGGAGGACGATCTGCTGCCACGTCCCGAGCGCCAACCCCCCGCCCGTCACGGGGATCGTCACCGAGCTCCCGGTGAGGGCGGCCCGGATGTGGGCGTGGCCGTTGTCGTCGTGCTCGTTGTGGCGGTAGGGGGCCGTGGCCGGGACCAGCCGCTCCAGGGTCGCCTGGAGGTCGTGCACCAGGCCGGGCTCGTACTCCATGAGCGTGATCCCGGCGGTGGAGCCGACGACGAAGGCCGCCACGATCCCGTCCCGGATCGGGCCCTGACGGACCGCCTGGGCCACCCGATCGGTGATGTCGAGGATCTCGGTGTCGCCCTTGGTCTGGACGGTGAAGCGGACCGTCCGGACGGCCATCACAGGACCCTGACGGCCTGGAGGTAGCCGACCCGGAGGGCGTGAAGGGCCTCCTCCAGCACCTGGCTCTCCTCCGGCGTCCGGTTGCCTTCCGTCTTGGCCTTCAGGAGGTCGAGCAGGTCGATGGTGTACTTGGCCTGGGCCAGATCCCGATCGAGCTTTTGGGTGAACGGATCCGGGGCCTCACCGAGATGGACGAGGGCCTGGCTATAGAGCATCAGGATGAAGGAGGCGAGATCGGGGGCGGGCAGGGCCTCCGCGCGCGGCGCGGCGGTCCGGGTCGGCTCCGCCGAGGGTCGGGGGGACCGCCCCGTGACCGCCCTGACGGTGGCCTCGTCCCGGGCCGGCTCCGCCGGCGACTCGGACGGCTCCTCGCCCCTTCGGCGCCGGTCAACGATGGTGAAGCCCAGGTCGGGCGGGGTCTCCTCGGCCATGGCCGTCTCCCTCCTCGGGGGTCCCGAGTCCACCCGCTACCGTAGCATACGCCCCGATCCCCATCAAGGAACGCGGCCCGGCGAGCGGTCTCCGGTATAATAAAACCCTCTGATGGCCACAGAAGACCCCGGCGCCCTCTTCGCCAGGCTCCTCGAGGTCATGACGCGTCTCCGTGGGGAGGGCGGATGCCCGTGGGACCGCGAGCAGACCCGCGATTCCCTCAAACCCTTCCTCATCGAGTAGGCCTACGAGGTCCTCGAGGCCCTGGAGGACGGCGACCCCGCGAGGCTCCGGGAGGAGCTGGGCGACCTCCTCTTCCAGGTCGTCTTCCACGTCGAGATCGCCCGCGAGCGGGGGGAGTTCACCATGGCCGACCTCCTCTCCGCGCTCGTGGAGAAGATGACCCGCCGCCACCCCCACGTCTTCGGCGATCGGCGCGTGCGGGACGCCCAGGAGGCCCTGGCCCAGTGGGAGTCCATCAAGCAGGCCGAGGGTGGGGGCGACCGGCGGTCGATCGTCCACGGCATCCCCCGGACCCTCCCCGCCCTGCTCCGGGCCCAGCGCGTCCAGCACCGGGCCTCGCGCGTCGGCTTCGACTGGTCCGCCCCGGCGGGGGCGCTGGAGAAGGTGGGGGAGGAGCTGGGGGAGCTGGGGGCGGTCGCCGGAGAGGGCCCCCGCGAGCGGGTGGAGGCGGAGCTCGGGGACCTCCTCTTCGCGGTCGTCAACGCGGCCCGCCTGCTGGATGTCGAGCCGGAGGCGGCCCTCCACGCGGCGACCGCGAGATTCCAGGAGCGCTTCCAGCGCATGGAGGCCGCGGCCGACGCCGCGGGGCGCGAGCTCCGGTCGCTCTCCATCGAGGAGATGGAGCGTCTCTGGGACGAGGCCAAGGCCCGCGAGCGGGAACGATGAGCCACCCACCTCTCGCTGTCGCCACCCATCCTTGGCCCCGGGCGGTGGGGGGGCTTGGGGGCGGAGCGACGCCGCTCCCCCCCAAGGTGGACCAGTGAGGCGCTGGGTCCTCCTGGGCCTGCTCCTCCTCGCCCTGGCCGGCGCGGTCGGGGTCGCGGTCTCCAAGGTGCGCCCGCTCCTCGAGTGGGCCCAGGCCACCATCCTCGAGCAGGCCACGGCGCGACTCGGCCGGGAGGTCGCCGTCGGTCGCGTCGAGGTCCGCGCCTGGGGGGTCATCGTCCTCCGGGACGTCGCCCTGGCCCGGTGGGAACGGCTCGATGAGGGGCGCGCCTTCGAGGCCCGCGCGCTGACCCTGTCCCTCAAGCTCCTCCCCCTGTTGCGGGGGCGGGTGGAGATCGGCTCGATCGAGCTGGCCGCCCCCCGGCTCTGGGTGGAGGTGGACGAGCAGGGGCGGAGCAACTGGGACAGTCTGCTGGCGCGCCCGAAGGCCGACGGCCTCCCCTGGCCGGCGGTCCGGATCACCGCCGGGGGTTTCGTCTTCCGGGATCGCCGCCACGCCGTGAGCGTCGAGGGGCGCGGGATCGAGGGGCGGGTCGCCCCGGGGCCTGACGGCCAGTTCAGGGCGGGGCGGGGCCGGGTGTCGGTGGGCGCGCTGGCGGTCGCCGTCCGCGATCGGGCCTATCCCGAGCTGGCGGTCAAGGCCCACGGCGGGTGGGAAGGCACTTCGCTGGATCTCTCGGGGCTCACGGTGGCCGCCGGCCGCTCCGGCCTCGAGCTGCGGGGGCGGATCGAGGACCTCCGGACGCTCGAGGGGTCTCTCGAAGGGACCGCCACCCTGGCCGTCCAGGAGATCGCCCCGTACCTCCCTGGCGCGGAGGGGTGGGAAGGGAGGGTGGCGCTGAGGGGGACCCTGGCCGGCTCCTGGCGGCACCCGGTCGTGCAGGCGACGGCCGAGGTGAGGGGTTTGAGCGGCCCGCGCGCCGTCCGGCTGGCCCGGGGGCTGGGCCAGGTCGTCCTCCGCCGTGATGCCCTTCGCCTCGCCGACTGGCGCGTGGAGGCCTACGGCGGACGGTTCGAGGGGGAGGCCACGGCGACCCTCGACCCCCCCCTGCGCTACCAGGGTCAGCTCAGGACGGCCGGTCTCGACCTCCGCGCTCTCCCCGCCCCCCTGCCGCCGCTTCGCGGGACGGCGCGCGGCACCCTCGCCTTTCGGGGAGCGGGGCGCGCCGTCACCGCGGAGGCGACCGTCGAGCTGTCGGACGCCGCGCCCGCCTCCCGCCAGGGGTGGGAGCAGCTCCCGCCTCACCTCGTGGACCTCCTGATCCAGGAGGGGCCCTGGCGGGCGAGTGGAAAGGTCGCCTGGGCCGAGGGCCGGATGACCATCGAGTCCGCTCGCCTGGCGAGCGACGCGCACCGCCTGAGCGGGAGCGGGACGGTGCAGGCCGAGGGCCTCGCGCTGGCCGTGGAGCTTCAGACCGACAAGGTCGCCGCGCTGCTCCCTCCCCGGCTCTCCGCCCTGGAAGGGGCGGCGCGCTGGGCCGGCCGGGTCGAGGGGCCGCTCGACGCCCTCCGGGTCTCCGGTCGGGCCGAGGGGCGTCAGCTTCGTTGGGAGGGGCTCGCGGCGGAGAGCCTGCGCGCCGAGTTCGGCTGGAGCGGCCGGACGCTGACGGTTACCGCACTCAGCCTCGCCGGGCCCGACGGTCGGCTCACCGCGCGCGGGGTCGCCGAGATCCCGGGCGGCGACGAGGGCCGCCCGGGGGCGATCACCGCGGAGGGGGAGGTCGAGGATCTCGCCCTCGCCCCGCTCCTCCGCCGGGCGGGCCTGACCCTGGCCGCCTCCGGTCGGATCTCCGGTCCCTGGCAGTGGCGCCAGCGCGGGGAGACCCGGACCGGGCACGCGGCCCTGGTGTTGGAGTCCGGGAGCCTCGCCGGCGAGCCGATCCCCCGCGGCCGGGCGACCCTGGCGCTGGAGGGGACGACGCTCCGGGTCTCGTCCCTTCACCTCGAGACCGCGGCCGGCGACCTCCGGGGTGAAGGGGTGATCGAGCCGGGGGCGAGCCTGAGCGCCCGGCTGGTCGCGACCATCCGCTCCTTGGGCGCGCTCCCCTGGCTGCGCGAGGTCGCTCCCCCGCTGAGCGGCGAAGGTTCGATCAGACTCGACCTCGGCGGGACCCCGCGCGCGCCCCGCATGACGGCGCACGGCGAGCTCCGCGACCTCCGCCTGGGCGATCTCCCCCTCGGAAGCCTCGAGGGGCGCGCCGGCTGGGACGGCGCGCGGCTCACCCTCACGGCACGGCTCCCGGCCCTGGCGATCGCGCTCGAGGGAGAGGGGAAGGTCGGGACGGGGGCGCCCTACCGGGCCGTCGCCACGCTCTCAGGCAGCCCGCTCCGCCGCCTCATCCAGGGGTATCCCGGGCTCGTCCAACGGGTCGGCGCGGTCGCGGGCTCGGTGACCGGCGAGGTCGTGGTGGAGGGCGCCTGGGGCGCCCCGCCGCGGATGCGCGGGGTGCTCACCGAGCTGGTCCTCCAGGCCCTCGGCGAGGAGTGGCGGAGCGCGGGCGTGAGCCGCTGGGCGTACGCCGCCGGGCGGATCACCGTGGAGGGGGTGAGGGTGGAGAGCCGGGTGGGGCGACTCACCGCCCGGGGCAGCCTCGCGCCCGGCCGAGCATGGGAACTCGGGCTCGAAGGGCGGATCCCCCTCACCCTGTTGGAGGGGGTGCGGGAAGGCTCCCTGGTCCGGAGCGCCCAGGGGTTCGCCGGAGGGGAGCTCGCGGTCTCGGGCCCCTGGGAGACCCCGCGCCTCTCGGGCCGTCTGGGCCTGGAGCAGGCCCGCGTCGAGCTCGTGGGGCTCGACGAGGCGATCACCCTGCGACGGGGCGAGCTCCGTCTCGACGGCGACCGGCTCTCCCTGGAGACCCTGGAGGGCGAGGTCGGGGAGGGGGGCTTCACCGCCACCGGCGAGGCCGTGCTCGTGGGGTGGCAACCGGATCGCTTCTCCGCGACCCTGACCCTTCTCGGGCAGACCCTCCGCCCCGCCCAGCTCGCGCGCGCCCTCCGCCGGCTCGCCCTGGCGCCCGCCGGGCTCGAGCCGCTCGCCGGTCAGCCCCTCTGGGAGGAGGCGACGATCAAGCTGGCCGGCGAGGTTCACGTGCGTGGGCGCTGGAGGGAGCCGGATCTCCTCACCGCCAGCGGTCGGCTGACCCGGCTCGAGCTCCTGACCCCTCAGCTCCGCCTCGAGAACCTCGAGCCGGTCCGCTTTCGGTACTCCCGCGAGGGACTCGGGGTGGAGTCGCTCCAGCTGGCCGGCGACGGGACGCGGGTGATGGTCTCGGGCCGGGTCGGGGCGAAGGGGGAGCTGGGCCTCGACCTCCGGGGCGTCCTGGACCTCCGCCTCCTGGCCGAGCGCTTCCCCCGGCTCATCCGGGAGGCCCAGGGCCCGCTGCGCCTCCAGATCCGTCTCGGCGGGTCCTGGGCTCGGCCCGAGGCGAGCGGCTGGGCCTCCGTGGAGGGGGGCTCGCTCCACATCCGCCGCGTCCCGCAGCCGGTCGTGATCGAGCGCGCGCGGCTCGCCTTCGAGGGGAGCCGGGAAGGGACCCGCGCCCGCATCCAGCACCTGGAGGGGCGGTGGGGGGAGGGGACCTACAGCCTGGAGGGGGGGGCCGCTCTCGGGAAGGGGTTCGCCGTGGAGCGCCTCGATGTCGCCCTGAAGGGGGAGGCCCTCAGGTTCAGGGTGCCCGAGGTCGGCCACGGCGTGGTGGACGCCGCCCTCCGACTCTCCGGCGAGGTGGAGGCCCTCACCCTGGCCGGCCAGATCACCCTGCGCCGGGCCGTCTACAGCCGGGATCTCGTCCCGGCCGTGAGGCCCGCGGGCCCGGCCCGACGCCTGGAGGAGGTCCTCGCCGAGGTGCCGCCGCCGCTCAGGGCCCTCCGCCTGGACCTGGAGGTGGAGGCCCCCGGCGGGGTCTG
Source organism: Candidatus Rokuibacteriota bacterium (assembly GCA_016188625.1). Taxonomy (GTDB): domain Bacteria; phylum Methylomirabilota; class Methylomirabilia; order Rokubacteriales; family JACPHL01; genus JACPHL01. The sequence goes on from JACPHL010000175.1 coordinate 13,148, forward strand.
GATCCGGAACAACCTCGCCCGGGTCGAGCTCCGGGGGGAGCTCTCCTTCCGGGGCACCCTCGGCCACCCCCTCATCCTCGGCCGCGCGGAGGCCCTCCAGGGGAGCGTGGTGTACGGCAGGCGGGAGTTCAGGATCCTCTCCGCCACCGCCGATCTCCTGGACCCCCGCCGGCTGAACCCCCAGTTCACCGTCACGGCCGAGACCACCGTCGAGGAGATCGCGGTCCAGCTCTACCTCACCGGGACCCTGGAGCGGTTCACCATCCAACTCGCCTCGGACCCGCCCCTCCGGCAGGAGCAGATCCTGGCCCTCGTCGTCGGCGGGGCCGCCTCCTTTGTGGCCGGCGAGGCTTACGGTCGCCTCCTCGACGAGGCCAACAAGGTCGCCAAGCTCGATGTCTTCCAGATCGACCCGACCACGGGCGGGGCCCAGCTTCGGGTCGGCAAGCGCTTGAGCGAGCGCCTCGATGTCTCCTTCTCGCGCACCGTGGGCGCGACGCCGACCCAGCGGCTCGCCGTCGAGTACCGCCTGACCGATCAGATCTCCCTCATCGGCAGTCAGGACGAGCGGGGGATCTACGGGTTCGACGTCAAATTCTCGCTCTCCTTCCGCTGACACCCGTGCGGGTCGCGGGGCCCTTCGCCGCGCTCCTCGCCGTCCTGCTCCCCGCCCTCGCGGGGGGGACCCCCATCGTGCAGCAGGAGCTTGTGGTGGACGCCCCGGTGGCGGCGTACGGGCTGGGGG
>JACPHL010000173.1 GCA_016188625.1 Candidatus Rokuibacteriota bacterium
CGTCGTGATGAGCCCCCGCCCGGGGCGCGTCGTCGAGGAGATCGTCGTGCCGCTGCCCCGTCCCCGCCCGGAGGGATTCGAGCGAGAAGCCGTGTTCGTCGAGCTCCAGGAGCGGCTTCCCACGCGGGTGGGACCGGCGACGGTGACCGCCTTTAGGGTCCAGCACGTCAGCGGAGCGCCGTCCTACGCCCTCCGCGTGGAGTATGGCGGCAAGGTGGTGGCCTATTCGGGCGACACCGAATGGACGGAGGCCCTGATCGACGCTGCCCGTGGCGCCGATCTCTTCGTCTGCGAGGCCTACTTCTTCGAGAAGCCCATCAAGTATCACCTCGACTATCGGACGCTGCGCGAGCACCGAGCCCGGCTCGAATGTCGGCGACTCATCCTGACCCACATGAGCCAGGATATGCTGAACCGCGCGGGCGAGGCCGAGTTCGAGTGCGCGCAGGACGGGATGAGCATCGATCTGTAGGGTGGCGATCATGGGGGAGATGGGGATCGACGGGATCGAGATCGAGGCGAGCCCGGCCGCGGTGTGGGTGTGGGGCTGCGCCCCCCTTCGCGTCCTTTCCTCGGCGTTGGTGGGCGGTGAGCTCGACGCCTCGCGCCACATCCTGAACATGCACGTCGAGAACGGGTACAAGGCTGAGTCCCCGGCCCGAGACCTCATCGCCTTCGCCCGCCGGCTCGGAATCGCCGGGCCGTTCGTGGGGGTGATGACCGCGGCCCCGACCCACGAGGCAGCGGTGGTCACCGAGCGCCTAGACGGGGTGACGGTCACGGCCGTGGTCACCGTCGGCCTCGGCACCCCGATCGCGGCCGGGCGGAGCCCGGTGGCCCCGTGGCGGCCGTCCACCATCAACACCATCGTCCTGGTGGACGGGGTCCTCGAGCGGGCCGCGGGGGTGAACGCCGTCATCACGGCCACCGAGGCGAAGACCGTGGCCCTCGCCGAGGCTGGCATCCAGACCCCTGAGGGGCTTTCGGCCACCGGCACCGCCACCGACGCGGTGGTGGTCGCCTGGACAGGGCGGGGTCCGGCCCTCGCCTACCTCGGTCCCGCCACCCTCGGCGGCTGGCTCATCGGCCGCACGGTGCACCGGGCGGTGGCGCGGGGGCTCGGCCGGCCATGAGGGGCCGCACCCTCCCCCTCCTCCTCGCTGTGGGCCTGGACCTGGCGTTCGGCGAGCCCCGGAGCCGCTGGCACCCGGTCGCGGGATTCGGCCGCGGCCTCCGCTGGCTCGAGGGTCGGCAAGAGCGGCGGACGGCCTCCCGCGGCATCGGCGCCCTCCTGGCAGGCCTCGGGGCCTCGTGGGCCTTGGGCTGGGCGACGGGCGGGGTGGCCAGACGGCTCGGCTGGAAAGGGGTGCTCCTGGAAGCGGTCGCCCTTAAGGCCGCCTTCTCCGCGCGGGGGCTCCGAGAGGCCGGGGATGCGGTCCGGGCCGCCCTCGACGCCGGCCGGCTCGACGAGGCGCGACGCCTGGTCGGTTGGCACCTGGTGAGTCGGCCGGTCGAGGGCCTGTCGGCCGCCCAGGTGACCTCGGCAACGGTGGAATCGGTCGCCGAGAATCTCACCGACAGCGTGGTGGCGCCGCTCGCGTGCTACGCCCTCTGGGGCCTCCCCGGCGCCTGGGCCTATCGGGCCCTCAACACCGCCGACGCCATGTGGGGGTACCGCGATCCCTGCTACGAGCGGTTCGGGAAGGCGGCGGCGCGGCTGGACGATCTCGTCAATCTCCTTCCGGCCCGGCTTGCCGCCGGGATGCTCGCCGCCGGGGCGCACCTGGCCGGGGAGGACGGCCGGGCGGCCCTCCAGGTCATGCGGCGGGACAACGGGGCGACCGCGAGCCCGAACGCGGGGTGGACGATGGCCGCCATGGCCGGCGCCCTCGGGGTCAGCCTGGAGAAGCCAGGGGCCTACCGGCTCGGCGACGGCGCGCTCCCCGACTCGCCAGTCGTGATCCGCCGGGCGCTCCGGGTCTTCGCCGCCGCGACGGCCCTCGCGGTGGGGGCGGCCGTGGGGCTCGCGCTCACCCGCGGTCGGCGATGAGGCGTTCCCGCAGCACCCGGGAGGGCGGCTAGTGGTCTCCCTGGCAATTTCGCCTAGCGTCTTGTTGATGTGCGGGCTGCCCGCGTCGGGCAAGACGACGACTGCGGGGCGTATCCACGCGCACGCCGCCGGCACCCTCATCAGGAGCTGCGACGTGTATCAATCGCTCGGGATCTCACTGCCCGACTGGGCGCGCCGCACCAAGGGGTTCACCCGGGACGTGGCGGAGTACGAGCGGAAGCGCGATCGGGCCTACGGGGAGATCGCCCGGCGGCTCGAGGCGGCGCTGGTCTCGACGCGCGAGCTGATCGTGGTCGATGCCGTGCACGGCGAGTGGGCGAAGCGTCAGGTGATGTATCGGCTTTGCGAAGCGTACGGGAGGACGCCTGTCCTCGTCTGGTGCCAGTGCGACGACGGGGAGGAGATCCGGCGCCGGTTTCAGAGGAGACGGGGCCGGGAGTGGGAGCCCGAGAACGAGGCGAGCGATCTCTCGGTCTTTCATCACATCGCCGGGCTCTGGGAAGACCCGAGGAGCGATCCTCATCCGGTCTCCATCGCGGCCCATGACACCTTGCGAGGCGAGCTACGGCTCGTCCGGGGGACTGCCCGGTGGGTCGTGGATCTCCTGCGGGCGAGTGTGGGCGCCCAACCGCTTCCAGCCGCCTTGCCGACGCTCGGGAGCCGGCGATGAGGGCGCGGGCGCTGATGCTCCAGGGGACGGGCTCCCACGTGGGGAAGAGCCTCCTCGTCGCGGGGCTCTGTCGCCTCTTCCACCGGGCCGGGGTGCGGGCGGCCCCGTTCAAGGCCCAGAATATGGCCCTGAACGCCTACGTGACGCGGGACGGGGGCGAGATCGGGTGGGCCCAGGCGGTCCAGGCCGAGGCGGCCGGGCTCGAGCCCACGGTGGACATGAACCCGATCCTCCTCAAGCCCCAGACCGGCGGCTCGCAGGTGATCGTGCACGGCAAGGTCTGGGCGACCCTCGCGCCCGAGGAGTATTACCGCCGGCGCGCGGAGCTCTGGGACGCCGTCCGGGCGAGCTACCGGCGGCTCGCGGCCGTCCACAAGCTGGTGATCATCGAGGGGGCCGGGAGCCCGGCCGAGCCGAACCTCATGGCGCACGATCTCGCCAACATGGCCGTGGCCCGCCTGGCGCGCGCCCCGGTCCTCCTGGTGGGGGACATCGACCGCGGCGGGGCCTTTGCGGCCCTCCTCGGCACCCTGGCCCTCCTCCCCCCGGGCGACCGGCGCCGGGTGCGCGGC
>JACPHL010000174.1 GCA_016188625.1 Candidatus Rokuibacteriota bacterium
ACGTTGGCCTCCCCGAGCAGCGGGTGCTGGGCCAGGAGCCGGTGGAGGCCGGCCACCCCGGCGTCGTAGATCCGCTCGACCCGGTTCCCCAGGACCTCGGCCGTCACCGCGGCCTCCTCGGCCACCGGCAGGTCAGCCGTCCCGGCGCTCACCACGACGATCAGCCCTACCCCGTCCTGCGGCCGGGGGTTCGCGACCACGATGCGCGCCTCGGGGTAGTAGCGGCAGGGAACCCCGGACGCCTCGACCGCGGCGTGGACCTCGGCGCCGGCGCGGGTGGCGAGGACGTTGGCGTGGTCCGTGGCAAGTCGCCGGAGGATCGCGACGACCTGCTCCGGGGTCTTCCCCTGGCAGAAGACCGCCTCGGGGGCGCCGGTGCGGAGGGCGCGGTGGAGGTCCACCCGCGCGAACCCGAGGTCGGCGAAGGGAAGCCCCTTGAGGCGCTCGAGGGCGGCCTCCACGGTGAGCCGCCCCTGGCGCACCTCGTCGAGGAGCCCGCGGAGGCGCTCGACGTCCATCACGCCTCGCGCCTCCGGGCGAGCGCGCGGAGGGCCTCGTTCAGGCTCCCCGAGCGGAACCCCCGGAGGTCCACGGTGACGTGGGCGAAGCCCAGCTCGCGGAGGCGGGCCGCGATCGCCTCGGCCCTCCCGTCCTCCCAGAGGCGGTCCATCTCCTCGCGCGCGACCTCGAGGCGGGCCAGGTCGCCGTGGTGGCGGACCCGGAACTGGCGGAAGCCCAGCGACCGGACGAAGGCCTCGGCGGCGTCCACCTGGCGGAGCTTCTCCAGGGTGATCCGGTCGCCGTAGGGGAAGCGGGATGACAGGCAGGCGAAGGAGGGCTTGTCCCAGGTGGGGAGCCCGGCCGCCCGCGACAGCTCGCGGATCTCCTCCTTGGTCAGCCCGGCCTCGAGAAGCGGCGCCTTGACCTCCATCTGCCGGGCGGCGACCATCCCCGGCCGGTGATCGCCGAGGTCATCCCGGTTGGCGCCGTAGACGATGTGGGGGAACCCCTCGGCCTCGGCCACGGGCCGGAGCTTCGTGAACAGCTCCTCCTTACAGAAGAAGCAACGGTTCGGTGCATTCTTGGCGTACTCGGGGTTCTCGAGCTCCTGCGTCCGGATGACGAGGTGGCGCATCCCGAGGCGCGCGGCCAGCCGGCGCGCCTCCTCGAGCTCGGCCGACGGGTAGCTCTCCGAGTCCGCGGTCGCCAGAATCGCGCGGCCCCCCAGGGCCTCCCGGGCCGCATACCCCAGGAAGGTCGAATCGACCCCGCCCGAGAAGGCGACCACCACGCCCCCCAGCTCGCGGAGGACCCCGAGGAGCCGCTCGTACTTCTCGCGCAAGCCAGAATCTAGGTCAGTCAGCGACATCTCCGATCCGGTACGCTACGCCGCGGCGAAGATCTTCCCGCCGCCGACCAGCGAGGTCGTCTTCCCCTTGAACTGCTCCACCAGCGGCAGGAACCGCCCCGCGACGCTCCGGTCGAACCCGTCGCGGCAAAAGAGCACGTTGACGAGGATCCGACCGTCGGCATACGCCCCGCCGATGCCGAACACGCTTCGTACATTATAGGCCGAGACGAAGTCCTGCGCCGCGATGATCTTCCGGCCCTGGTGATCCGTGGCCTCGGCGGCGTTGTCCACGTAGAACAGCCCCGCTTGCCGGCCCACCGCCTTGACGATGACCTCGGAGTCGTGACTGTCCACCCACTCCATGGGGACACCGAGCTCCCGGAGCAGGCGGGAGATCATGGGGATAGCCCCGACGAACGCCGAGGAGATCAGCGGGATACCCGCGTGCCCCTTGGACTTCCGGCGGTCCTTCTAGTCGGCCTCCCGGCCGTGGGTCCCGACGAGCGAGAGGACCGGCGTGCTGCCCTTCAGCCCCGATGCCGCGCCGGCCGACTCGGCGAGCTTCTGGACGAACGCCTTGTTCGACGCCGGCAGGGCGTCGAAGGGGACCGTCAGGAAGACGCGGGCGATGACCACCGACTCGTCGAATCGGGTGTGCTCCGCCGTGGCGAGCGCCTGTGCCGCGTCCTCCAGGGCCTTCGCCTGCTGGACCTTGGGCTCGATGGTTGACCAGAGCTCCGTGATCGTGTTCGGAGTCGCCTGCTCGATCTTCATCGTCCTTCCCCCCATGATGGTCGCGCGGACGCCACCGGTTAAAGGAGAGGTGGCGCACAACGGGGTCTTGAATCTTGCGGCGCCGGGACGGGGCAGGCTCGGGGAGCAGGCGGGAGGGGTGTGAGCCGAACGCCCTCGCCGGACAGCAGCCAGGTCACCGAAGGCGCCGCTGGGCCGTCCCGAGACCCGCATCACGGACATGATTACATCTTGAGGCCCGGAGGGTACGTGGAGACGATGGCGGAATTCTAACCGGGGCTGCGGGAAGACGTCAAGCGGATGAAGGTGGGGGTTGTGAATGGAATCACGTGGAGCGGCAGAACCCTTGTGAGGGGGGCGGCGGCCGCGGGGACATCACGGCCGCCGCCCGGGACTTCACGCCTTCTGGATCGCCTGGACCGCCTCATCGGTCGTCAGGACCGCGTTGGCGATGAACCCGAACGTAGTGAGCGCCGCCTTGTACCCATCCCCCAGCTCCGGGTGGCGTGCCGCCGCCGTCGCGTCCTTCACCACCGCGACCTGGAAGCCCTGCTCGAGGAACTCCCGGACGTGCGCCTCCACGCAGAGGTTGGCGGACATCCCGGCGACCAGCACCTTGGAGATGCCGCGCTTGCGGAGCTGGAGCGCGAGGTCGTTCGTCTCGGGCCCGTAGACCTTGTGCGGGCTGGCGATGACGGTCTTCCCGTCCTCGATGTACGGTTTGTACCGGTCGAGCCAGTCGGCGCCCGACCCCTCGAAGCCCTTCAGGCTCAGCGGCCCCTCGCGGTCGAACATCTTGATCTCGTGCATCAGCTTCTCGACCGTGCCGCCGAACTTCCACCCCTTGTCCGTGGGGTAGTAGTAGTGGGGCGAGATGAAGACCTCGATCCCCCTGTCCTTGGCGGCCTTGAAGAGCCGCTCGATGTTCTCGACGGTCTTGTTCTCCTTGACGCTGTCGCCGACCAGCTTCCAGGTGACGCCCTTCTCACTCAGGAAATCGTTCTGAGGGTCGGTGACCACCACCCCGGTGTCGCTCTTCTTGATGTCCATGGGTTTTCTCCTTTGTTGGGGCCCTGACTACCCGGTCATGCGCCTGACCGCCTCGTCGGTGGTCCAGAGGGCGTTGGCGATGTAGCGGAAGTTGATGATCGCGGCCAGGTAGCCGTCCCCCTCGGGGAGACGGGCCGCGGCCGTCGCGTCCCGCACCACCGCCACCTCGAACCCCTGCTCCAGCAGCTCCCGGAGGTGC
>JACPHL010000169.1 GCA_016188625.1 Candidatus Rokuibacteriota bacterium
ACCAGGCTGGGCTGGCGGTGGACACCGTAGAGGCGGTAGCCAGGGCCGCTGCCATCCTGATGATGCTCAGCCCGGACCCGGCCCAGGGCGATGTCTACGCCCGTTCCGTAGCTCCCGCTATGGGGCGAGGCAAGACCCTGATGTTCGCCCACGGCTTCAACATCCACTACCACCAGGTAGTCCCGCCGCCCGACGTGGACGTTTCCATGATCGCCCCGAAGGCGCCCGGCCACATCATGCGCCAGCTCTTCACCCAGGGCCCGGGCGTCCCCGCGCTGCTGGCCGTCCACCAGGACGTCTCGGGGAAGGCCAGGGATGCCGCCCTGGCCTACGGGCGGGGGATCGGCTGCACCCGGGCCGGGGTGCTGGAGACCACCTTCAAGGAGGAGACCGAGACCGACCTCTTCGGCGAGCAGACGGTGCTCTGCGGCGGGATCTCGGCCCTGATCAAGGCGGGGTTCGACACCCTGGTGGAGGCCGGCTACCAGCCGGAGCTGGCCTACTTCGAGTGCATGCACGAGATGAAGCTCATCGTGGACCTCTTCTACCAGGGCGGGCTCGCCTACATGCGCTACTCGGTCTCCGACACCGCCGAGTACGGCGACTACACCCGCGGGCCCCGCGTCATCGATGAGTGGGTCAAGGCGGAGATGCGGAGGATCCTGGCCGAGATCCAGTCGGGCCAGTTCGCCCGGGAGTGGGTGCTGGAGAACCAGGCCAACCGGGCCCAGTTCCTGGCCATGCGCCGGGTGGAGGCGAACCACAAGATCGAAGAGGTGGGCAAGCAGCTCCGCTCCATGATGAGCTGGATCCAGCCCCCCAAGATGTGAGGGGCGGGGGCTGAGCCAGACGATGCTCCCCATCGCCGCCGCCGGGTGGCCTTTCATCCTGGTCCCCCTCGCCCTGGCCCTGGGGGCGTGGGGCGCCGGCTGGCCCAAGACGGGCCTGGCCCTCGGCCTCCTGGCGGGCTTCATGGCCTTCTTCTTCCGGGACCCCGAGCGACACCCCCCCGGCGTCCCCGGGGCCGTGCTCGCCCCGGCCGACGGCCGGGTCACGGAGGTCCGGGAGCCGGTGGAGGACCCCTTCGTGGGGCGGGGTCGCCAGATCAGCATCTTCCTCTCGCCCCTGGACGTCCACGTCAACCGCTCGCCGATCGCGGCCCTGGTCGCCGACGTCCAGTACCGCCCCGGGGCCTTCCGCCCGGCCTACCGGGCCGAGGCCTCGGAGCTCAACGAGCGGAACACCATCGCCCTCCAGGGCCAGGAGGAGCGGGTGGTGGTTCGGCAGATCGCCGGGGTCCTGGCGCGGCGGATCGTCTGCCGGCTTCGGCCGGGGGACAAGGTGGCGGCCGGGGAGCGGATCGGGCTGATCCGATTCGGCTCCCGGGTCGATCTGGTGGTACCATGGAGTGTCACGCCGTCGGTCCGGGTCGGGGATCGGGTCCGGGCCGGCGAGACCGTCGTGGGGGTCGTGGAATGAGAAGGCGCATGCCGAGAGGGCAGGGGCGGCTCCGGTCGGCCCTGCGGGAGAAGCGGCGGCGGGGGATCTTCCTCCTGCCGAGCCTCCTGACCACCGGGAACCTCTTCTGCGGGTTCCTCGCCATCATCCTGGCCACGGAGGGCGACTACCACTGGGCGGCCCTCACGATCCTGATCGCGATGGTGCTGGACATCCTGGACGGGAAGGTCGCCCGCCTCACCAAGACCACCACCCAGTTCGGCCTGGAGTTCGACTCCCTGGCCGACGTGGTCTCCTTCTGCGTGGCCCCGGCCCTGCTCCTCTACTTCTGGGCCCTGGCGCCCCTGGGGCGGGTCGGGTGGCTGGCGGCCTTCCTCTACGTCATCTGCGGGGCGATGCGCCTGGCGCGCTTCAACGTCATGAGCGGGAGCGGGGACCGGCGCTACTTCCTCGGCCTCCCCACCCCGGCCGCGGCGGGCGTCCTGGTCGCCATCGTCCTCCTCTTCGAGAAGATCGAGCTGGCCCGGGCGGAGCTCTTCGTCCTCTCGGTGGTCGTTTACCTGCTCGCCTTCCTGATGATCTCGAGCTTCCGCTACCACAGCTTCAAGGAGCTGGACTTCGGCAGGCGGCGCCCCCTCGGGGTGCTCCTGCTGGTGGTCCTCGCCGTGCTGATCGTGGCCTCGCACCCCCAGCTCTTCCTCTTCCTGCTCTTCGGGATCTACGCCCTCTCTGGGCCCGCCCGCCGGCTCATCCTCCGCAAGCGGGAGCCGAGCGCCGCCCAGGAGGAGGCCGCGAGCGGGGAGCTGAAGGGTTAAGGATCCGCTTGAGCAACGCAGTGCGCTCGCGCCCTCGGGACCTTCGGCTCGCGGATGGCTGGTCCGCTCCGAGCGCCGGCTCTGCCGGCGCAACCTTTGGGGGGAGGTTTCGGAAGGGGGGCGAAGCCCCCCTCCGAGTTATCAAGGAGGAGAACGCATGGTCGACCGCGTGATCATCTTCGATACCACGCTCCGGGACGGGGAGCAGGCCCCGGGCTTCTCCATGAACACCATGGAGAAGCTGGAGATGGCCCGGCAGCTCGCCCGCCTCAACGTGGACGTCATCGAGGCCGGGTTCCCCATCTCCTCGGAGGAGGACTTCGAGGCGACCCGCGAGGTGGCGAGGGTGGTCGGCCAGCTCGACGATCCCCCCATCATCTGCGGGCTCTCCCGCGTCGGGTTGGCCGACATCGACCGGTGCTGGGAGGCGGTGAAATACGCCAAGCGGCCCCGGATCCACACCTTCGTCGCCACCTCGGACATCCACCTCAAGTACAAGCTCCGCAAGACCCGCCCCGAGGTCCTGAAGGCCGCCGTGGAGGCGGTCCGCCACGCCCGGGGGTACTGCGGGGACGTGGAGTTCTCGCCGGAGGACGCCTCCCGCTCGGACTTCGACTTCATGTGCGAGGTCCTGGAGGCGGTGATCGAGACCGGGGCCACCACCATCAACATCCCCGACACGGTCGGCTACGCCATCCCGTGGGAGTGGGGGGAGCGGATCGCCCGGATCCGGGAGCGCGTCCGGAACAGCGACCGGGCCGTCATCTCCGTGCACTGCCACAACGACCTCGGGCAGGCGGTGGCCAACTCGCTGGTGGCCATCCAGAACGGCGCCCGTCAGGTCGAGTGCACCATCAACGGGATCGGGGAGCGCGCCGGCAACGCCTCCCTGGAGGAGATCGTGATGGCCCTCCGGACGCGGAGGGACCTGTTCGGCGCCGACACACGGGTCCGCACCGAGGAGATCTACCGGACCTCCCGGCTCCTCTCCCACATCACGGGCGTCCACGTCCAGCCCAACAAGGCCATCGTGGGCGAGAACGCCTTCGCCCACGAGGCGGGCATCCACCAGGACGGCGTGCT
>JACPHL010000177.1 GCA_016188625.1 Candidatus Rokuibacteriota bacterium
CTCCCACAGGACCGCCCGAGGGGAGCCGGAGCCCCCCTCCGAGTTGCATAAGGAGGCGTGATGGCGAACCGCCTGGCCAGGGAGACGAGCCCCTACCTGCTCCAGCACGCCGACAACCCGGTGGACTGGTACCCCTGGGGGGAGGAGGCCTTCGCGCGTGCCCGCGCCGAGGACAAGCCGATCCTCCTCTCCGTGGGCTACTCGGCCTGCCACTGGTGCCACGTGATGGAGCACGAGTCCTTCGAGGATCCCGAGATCGCCCGGGTCATGAACGAGCTGTTCGTCAACGTCAAGGTGGACCGCGAGGAGCGCCCGGACGTCGATCAGATCTACATGCAGGCGGTCCAGGCGATGACCGGGCACGGCGGCTGGCCGATGACCGTCTTCCTCACCCCTGAGGGCACTCCCTTCTACGGCGGGACCTACTTCCCGCCCCGGGACCGGCACGGGATGCCGGGCTTCCCCCGGGTCCTCGAGACGGTGGCCGAGGCCTACCGGAGCCGGCGGGGCGAGGTCCAGCTGAGCGCCCAACGCCTCATGGAGCAGCTCCAGCAGGGGGAGCGGATCCGCCCGGGCCTGCAGCTCCTGACCGCCGAGAGCCTGCACCGCGCCTTCCGCGGGCTCGAGGGGGAGTTCGACTGGAGTCGCGGCGGCGTGGGGCGGGCGCCGAAGTTCCCCCAGCCGATGGCCCTGGAGTTCCTCCTCCGGTACTGGCGCCGGACAGGCGACGGCCGCGCCCTCGACATGGTGCGGCTCACCCTGACCCGGATGGCCCGCGGCGGGATCTACGACCAGCTCGGCGGCGGCTTCCACCGCTACTCGGTGGACGCCGAGTGGCTGGTCCCCCACTTCGAGAAGATGCTCTACGACAACGCCCAGCTCTCGGGGCTCTACCTCCGGGCCTGGCTCGCCACGGGGGAGGCCGAGTACCGGCGCGTCGCCGAGGAGACCCTCGACTACGTCCGCCGCGAGATGACCCACCCGGACGGCGGCTTTTACTCGACCCAGGATGCCGACTCCGAGGGGGAGGAGGGGAAGTTCTTCCTCTGGAGCGCCGAGGAGATCCGCGCGGTCCTGGGCCGGGGCGTCGAGGCGGACGTCGCGCTCCGCTACTGGGGGGTCGAGGCCGGGCCGAACTTCGAGGGGCGGAACATCCTCCACGTCCCCGGGGAGCCCGGCGAGGTTGCCGCCTCCTTCGGGATGGGCGAGGAAGACCTTCTGGCGGCGCTCGCCCGCGCCCGGGTGGCCCTCCATCAAGCCCGCGAGCGGCGCGTCCACCCGGGACGCGACGACAAGATCCTGGCCGGTTGGAACGGGATGATGCTTCGGGCCTTCGCCGAGGCGGCCCGGATCCTGGAGCGGCCCGACTACGAGCGCGCCGCGGTCCGGAACGCCGAGTTCCTGCTCTCCGCGCTCCGGGCCGACGGCCGGCTCCTCAGGAGCTGGAAGGACGGGCAGGCCAAGCTCCTCGGCTATCTCGAGGACTACGCCATGCTGGCCGACGGCCTCCTGGCGCTCTACGAGGCGACCTTCGAGTCGCGCTGGCTCGAGGAGGCCCGGCGGCTCGGGGACGAGATGCTCCGGCTCTTCTGGGACCCCGAGGTCTCGGGGTTCTTCGACACCGGGACCGATCACGAGGCCCTGATCGTCCGGCCCCGGAACCTCTTCGACTCCGCGGTCCCGTCGGGGACCTCGGTGGCCGCCGACGTCCTCTTCCGCCTGGCGCTCCTGACCGGGGAGGCGTCCTACGAGCGGCCGGCGGTGGAGGCGCTCCGGCCGCTCGCCGAGCTGATGGCCCGCTACCCCTCCGGGTTCGGCCGCTTCCTCTCCGCCCTCGACTTCCACCTCGGCCCTGTGGCCGAGGTCGCCCTGGTTTGGCCGCTGGGGGCGGACCGGACCCGGCTGAAGCCGCTCCTCCGGGAGGTCTTCGGCCGCTATCTCCCTAACCGGGTCACGGCCGGGGCGCCGGCGGACGGCGCCCTGGACCTCCCGCTCCTGGCCGGCAAGACCGCCCTGGACGGCCGCCCCACCGCCTACCTCTGCGAGCGCTACGCCTGCCAGGCCCCGACCACCGACCCGGCCGAGCTGGGCCGCCAGCTCGACGCGCATCAGGCCGGCGGCTAGCCGGCCTCAACGAGTGGCTCTTCCGGACCACGTGTGGGCGCGCGGCCGGAGCGCCCCGCTCGCTCAACCTCGGCGGCCCCCCGCGGGAGGCGGGGGGTCAAAAGCCGGATAATCCGGCCCGGCTTGACCGAACCGGCTGCGGGAGGTATAGTCAAAACGACAGCTTGAATACGGATCGGCCGCGGGGGGAGGTTCACTGAGAGCCGGGCCCGAGCCCGGGACCCCTCGAACCTGATCTGGGTAATTCCAGCGAAGGGAACGCGGCGCGACGTCGGGCAGGCGGCTTTTCGCCTGTCTCACCCGCATCGCATCCCGGTGCGGGTTTTTTGTTGAGATCATGAAGATCGTGGTCAACGGCGAAGGGATGGAGGTTCCGGACGGGCTCACGGTGGAGGGGCTCCTCCACCACCTCGGGGTCCGGACCGAGTACACGGCGGTCGCCCTCAACCGCGAGGTCGCGCGGAAGCAGACGTACGCCACCACCCCCCTCCGCGAGGGGGATCGCGTGGAGATCGTCCACCCCGTGGGGGGCGGATGAACGGCAGGGAGGACGTGATGATCGACGATCCTCTGATCCTGGGCGGCCGGTCGTTCCGGTCCCGCCTCATCGTGGGCACGGGGAAGTACTCGTCCTTCGAGGTCATGCGCCAGGCCCACGAGGCCTCGGGCGCCGAGCTGGTGACGGTGGCGGTCCGGCGGGTCAACCTGTCGGGGCAGGGGGAGTCGCTCCTCGACTACATCGACACCTCCCGCTTCACCCTCCTCCCCAACACCGCGGCCTGCTACACGGCCGACGAGGCGGTCCGCACCGCCTACCTGGGGCGCGAGGCCGGGCTCGGCGAGCTGGTGAAGCTCGAGGTCATCGGCGACGAGCGGACGCTCTTCCCCGACGTCCAGGGCCTGGTGGAGGCGACCAAGACCCTGGTCCGCGAGGGGTTCATCGTGCTCCCGTACACCAACGACGACCCGGTCGCGGCCAAGCGGCTCGAGGACGCCGGCGCCGCCGCGGTCATGCCCCTCGGCGCCCCCATCGGCTCCGGGCTCGGGATCCGGAACCCGTACAACATCCGGATCATCCTGGAGATGGTCTCGGTCCCGGTCATCGTGGACGCCGGGGTGGGGACGGCCTCGGACGCGGCGATCGCCATGGAGCTCGGCTGCCACGGCGTCCTGATGAACACCGGGATCGCCGGGGCGAAGGACCCGGTGGCGATGGCCGAGGCGATGCGCCTGGCCGTCGAGGCCGGGCGCCTGGCCTTCAAGGCCGGCCGGATCGGAAAGAAGCTCTACGCCTCGGCCTCGAGCCCGCTGGAGGGGATCCCCGACTGGTCCTCGACGCCGTGAGCGCTCCGCCGGGCCGTTAGGGCCCCGGGCGGAGGGCGGGCGTTTCTTCGTCTCGCCATGGCCCGCGTGGACTTTCGCCTCTACCTGGTGACGGACCGTCGCCAGGTCCCCGAGCGCGGCCTCCTCGAATCCCTCGAGGCCGCCCTCGCGGCAGGCGTCCCGGCGGTCCAGCTCCGGGAAAAAGACCTCACGGGCCGGGAGCTCTACCGGCTGGCCATCGAGGTTCGCGAGCTGACCCGCCGCCACGGCGCCCGGCTCCTGGTCAACGACCGGCTCGACGTCGCGCTGGCGGTGGAGGCCGACGGCGCCCACCTCCCCTCCGACTCGTTCCCGGTCGCCGAGGCCCGACGGCTCCTCGGTCCCGACCGGCTCATCGGCGTCTCGACCCATTCGGCGGTCGAGGCGGTCGAGGCCCAGGCCGAGGGCGCGGACTTCGTGGTCCTCGGCCCGATCTACGACACCCCGTCCAAGCGCCCCTTCGGCTCCCCCCTCGGGCCCGGGGTCCTCCGGGCGGCGCGGGCGGAGATCGCGATCCCGATCTTCGCCATCGGCGGCGTCACCGCAGCCAACGCCCCCGAGGTCCTCGCCGCAGGCGCCGACGGGGTCGCCGTCATCTCCGCCATCCTGGCCGCGCCGGACCCGAAGGAGGCGGCCCGGGCGCTCCTGGCCGTCCTGGGAGGGGCCCGGTGAGCCGGCCCGACGTGGTCGTCGTCGGCGTGGGCGCCATCGGCTGCGCCGGGGCGCTCGAGCTGGCCAAGGTTCCCCGACCGCCTCTCGTAGGGTTCTCGACGGCC
>JACPHL010000170.1 GCA_016188625.1 Candidatus Rokuibacteriota bacterium
CGCGGAGGCCTTTGGCCCTGGCCCAGTAGCCGGCCTCGTAGGCCGCCCCGCAGCCGGCCATGCCGCCCCCGATGATCAGCACGTCACACTCGACGACTTCGGTCTCCGGCTTCACCATTGGCTCGACCTCCAACCCTACGCCTTTCTCGGCATTGGCAGTTCCGACACCCCGAGAAACTTCGCCTGGCCGCAGAGGCCGGGCCGCCCGGCCTCTTCCGGCTTGGGGTCGGGGAAGTCCTTGTAAGGCTCGATAGATCCCCAGGGGGTGGTGCGGATCGGGTACTTGAAGCGCTTGATCTGGCCGTTCCGGAACTTCACGGTCCACATGATGGCGTCGGTGCCGCGGAGCGGGATCAGGCTCGCCCCCAGCGGCACCACGTCCCCGTACCCCCGCATGTCGATGGCCGACTGGGGGCACATCTTCACGCAGGCGTAGCACTCCCAGCAGAGGTCAGGCTCCTGATTGAAGGCCTTCCCGAGTGCCATGTCCAACACCATTAGGTCGTTGGGACAGATGTAGTGGCAGGCGGGCCGGTCCAGGGCCTTGCAGCCGTCGCACTTGTCCGGATTCACAAACGTCGGCATGGCACTCCCTCCCGATCGCGGCCCGGGCTCATCCTGCCGCGTCCCCGGCTATCGTTCCCCCTTGGCGTATCCATGAAGCTTGATCTCCACCTTCTCGTCGAGGCTCGCGTAGTACTCCTTCAGGATCGCCAGGACCTCGGGCCGGCTGAAGTGGTCGGGGACCTCGCCGCCCTCCGATAGGAGCTTCCTCAGCATGGTCCCGCTCACGACCACCCGATCCTCCTTGCCGTGGGGGCACGTCCGCCCCGAGGCCATCCCGTCGCACTTCCCGCAGTAAAAGGTCCAGTCGATCTTCAAGGGCCGGATCTCGAGCGCATCCCGGGGGATCTCGTCGAAGACCTTCTGGGCGTCGAAGGGGCCGTAGAAGTCCCCGACGCCCGCATGGTCGCGCCCGACGAGGAGGTGGCTGCACCCGAAGTTCTGCCGGAACACGGCGTCGAGCAGGGCCTCGCGGGGGCCTCCGTAGCGCATCTCGATGGGGACCCCGGCCTGGATGCACGTGTCCTTCACGAAGTAGTGGCGGACGAGCGCGTCCACCGCCCGCACCCTGACCTCGGCCGGGATATCGCCCGGCTTGAGCTTGCCGAGCTTCTGGTGGATGAGCACGCCGTCGCACACCTCCACCGCGACCTTGGCGAGGTACTCGTGGGAACGGTGCATGGGATTCCGGAGCTGGAGGGCGGCGACGGTGGACCAGCCCTTCTCGGCGAAGATCCTCCGGGTCTCCACCGGCTTGAGGCAGAGGCCGGGGTACTGCCGGGGATACGGGCCCTCGCTGAACACCTTCACGGGGCCGGCGAGGTTGACCTCCCCCTCCCCCATCACGTTGGCCACGCCCGGGTGGGTCTCGTCGATGGTCCGAAAGACCTGCCGACACTGGTGCGCCTTGTCGGCCCTGTACTTCTCGCGGATCGTCATGCACCCCATCAGCTCGCCGCTCTCGCCGGCCACCAGCGCGACCTCCCGACCCGCCCGGAGGCCGTCGGCCTCGGCAGGCGGGGCCGAGACCGTGATGGGGATCGGCCAGAACGTCCCGTCGGCCGTCAGGTACTCGTCCGAGACGCGCTTCCAGTCCTCCCGCCCCATGAAGCCGTCCAGGGGCGTATAGGCCCCGATCCCCAGCATGATCAGGTCGGAGGTCTCCCGGGAGGTCATGGGGATCTTGGGGAGGCCCTGGGCCCTTCGTCGCTCCTCCTCCAGCTCCTCCCCGGCCAGCAGAAGGGGCCTGAGCCGCTTGTCCCTACCGTGCGGGTTGACCAGCGCCATACCGTTATCCTCGCTTCAGGGCCTCGCCCGGCCGCTCGACCGGCCCGCATCCCCCGAGGAACCGGGTGAGCTCCCTGAGCGCCCGCCCCCGGTGGCTGAGGGCATCCTTCTCGGCATCGCGCATCTCTGAGAAGGTCCTGTCGTGACCCTCCGGATAGAACACCGGGTCGTACCCGAAGCCCCGGGAGCCCCGCGGCTCCGTCCCGATCCTGCCCTCCACGGTCCCGAGGAAGGTGGCCGTCCCGCCGTCGGGGAAGGCCAGGGCCAGGGCGCAGACGTAGCGCGCGCCCCGACGCCCCGCCGGGACCGCGCGCATCTCGCGCAGGAGCTTTTCGAGGTTCTCCCGGTCATCGGCCCCCTCGCCGGCGTATCGCGCGGAGAAGACGCCCGGGGCGCCCCCCAGCGCCTCCACCTCCAGCCCGGAGTCATCGGCGAGCGCGGCCTTGCCGGTATGCCGCGACACGACCACCGCCTTCCGCAGCGCGTTCGCCTCGAAGCCCTCGCCCCCCTCCTCCACGTCCGGGCAGCCGGGGAAGTCGTCCAGGGTGAGGATGGAGAGGGCGGCCCCCTCGAGCACCCGCCGGATCTCCTCCGCCTTCTTCGGGTTACGGGTGGCGATGACGACCTCCACCGCTCAGGTCGCCTCCACGGCGGGCCTGGCCTGGAGCAGATGCTGTCGGGCGTAGGAGTGGACGAACTCTCGAAACCGCTGGGCGACGGGCGAGAAGTACTTCTGCCGCCGGTAGATCAACTCCATGGATCGGGCCAGCTCCATCCCCTTGATGGGGAGGGCCTGGAGGACCCCGAGGGCGCACTCCCGCTCGACCGCGTAGCCGGAGACGATGGCGATCCCGAGGTTGGCCTCCACCGCCTTCTTGACCGCCTCCGTCCCCTGGAGCTGCATGGCCACGCGGAGGCTCACCCCGGCCTCGCGGAGCTTCCGCTCCACGAACAGCCGGGTCCGGGAGCCCGCCTGGGGGACGATGAAGGGGTGGGCCTCCAGCTCTCGCGGCGAGACCCGCCCGGCCCGGGCCAGGGGGTGGGAGGGCGAGGCGATGAGGGTGAGGCGATCGAGGCAGACGGCCTCGATGCCGAACCGTCGATCCTCCGTCGGCCCCCCGACGAGCCCCATGTCGATCACGTTCTCGAGGACCTTCTCGTAGATCCGCTCGGTCCCCTCGATCTGGAGGAGGATCTCGGTCTCGGGGTGGAGCTCCGTGAAGGCCCTCACGATCCTAGGCAGGACGTACATCCCCCCGGTGGTGTTGGCCCCGAGGATCAGCTTCCCCTTGCTGGCCTCGCGGAGCTCCGCGATCGCCCGCTCGGCCTCGTCCTTGGCGCTCAGGATGGAGACCGCGCACCGGTAGAGGACCTCCCCGGCCTGGGTCAGGCGCAGCTTCGAGCCGCCCCGCTCGAGCAGCGGGAGCCCCACGGATCGCTCGAGGGCCTTCACCTGGAGGCTCACCGCCGGCTGGGTGAGGAGCAGCTCAGCGGCGGCGGCGGTGATGCTCCGGCGCTGGGCAACCGTGCAGAAGATGCGGAGCTGGTGGAGGTTCATCGCCCCATTCTGCTCGGGGGAGGGGAAGCGGCGCAACTAAATAGTTCGGATAGATTACATAAGGGTTTCTTTATGAGCGATATCCGCCTCAATGAGACCGTAGCCGCGACACGCGGGAGCCCTTCTCGCCGCGCTGGAGTTAGACCGAAACCGCCTTGGGGAGCTTTCTGACCCGGACCGCGCAGACCTTGTATTCGGGGATCTTGGAGTCGGGGTCGAAGGCCGAGTTCGTCAGGAAGTTCGCCGCGGACTCGGCCAGCTTGAGGAAGGGGACGAACAGCTCGCCGGCGCGCATGGCCTCGGTCACCAGCACGACGC
Source organism: Candidatus Rokuibacteriota bacterium (assembly GCA_016188625.1). GTDB lineage: Bacteria > Methylomirabilota > Methylomirabilia > Rokubacteriales > JACPHL01 > JACPHL01. Next base: position 3,728 of record JACPHL010000170.1, read on the forward strand.
CCTCCAGCTCACCGCGCCGGGAGGCGACCCTGATCGGGTCGCCCGAGACCAGGCCGAGGCGCCGGGCGTCGGCGGGGTTCATCGCCACCTCGAGGCGCGGGGCCAGGGCCAGGAGCCCCTCCACGCGGCGGGTGATGGTCCCGCCGTGCCAGTGGTAGAGGAGCCGGCCGGTGTTGAGGATGAAGGGGTAGTCGGGGTCCGGCAGCTCGTCCGCCTCGGGCCCCTGGTGGACCGGGATGAACTTCCCCTTCCCCCGCGGGAAATCGGCGGCATAGAGGAACCGGGTGCCGGGGTGCTCAGGGGTCGGGCACGGCCACTGGATCCCCCCCTCACGGTCCAGGCGCGCGTAGCTGATCCCGCCGAGGAACGGCACCAGGCTCGCCATCTCGGCGAAGATCTCCCGGGGGTGGCGCCAGTCAAAGCCCCTCACCGCGCGGCCGAGCCTGGCGGCGATGCGGCGGGCCAGCTCGGCCGTGACCTGCCAGTCGGGGCGGGCCGCGCCGGGCGGGTCGAGGATCTGCCGCACGCGCTGGACACGCCGCTCCGAGTTGGTGAAGGTCCCGTCCTTCTCGGCGAAGGCGCAGGCCGGGAGGAAGACGTCGGCGCGCTCGGCGGTCTCGTGCAGGAACAGGTCCTGGACGACCAGGAAGTCGAGCTGGCCGATCGCCTTCTCGGCGTGGTGGAGGTCCGGCTCGGAGAGGAGGGGGTTCTCCCCGGAGATGAACATCGCCCGGATCCGGCCGTCCAGCATCCCCTCGACCATCTCCGTCACCACGAGGCCGGGCTCGGCGGGCGGGCGCGCCCCCCACGCCGCCTCGAACTTCGCCAGCGTCTCCGGGACGTAGTGCTGGTAGCCGGGCAGGTTGGTCGGGATGCATCCCGCATCGCCGCAGCCCTGGACGTTGTTCTGGCCGCGGAGCGGCGAGATCCCTGAGGCGGGGAAGCCCATCTGGCCCGCGACGAGCGAGAGGTTCAGGAGCCATCCCCCAGATGAGGCAGGAGCCGGAGAACGGCGGCCGGGCGTACCAGAGGGCGGCCTGCCGGATCTCCTCTGCCGCGACCCCGGTGAACCGCGCGGCGTAGTCGAGGGTGTAGCGGTCGAGCTCGGCCTGCCAGGCCTCGAACCCCTCGGTCCGGCCCCGGATGAAACCCCGGTCCGCCAGCCGCTCGTCCAGGATCACCCGGGCCATGGCGTTGAAGAGGGCGACGTCGGTGCCGGGGCGCTGGCGGATCCAGAGGTCGGCGTAGTTGCAGAGCTCGATCCGCCGAGGATTGACCACGACCAGCTTGGCCCCGTGCTCGTCCACGGCCCGGCGGAAGCGGACCGCGATCACCGGGTGGTTGGCCGAGGCGTCCGCGCCGACGACCAGGAGGCAGCCGGCCTCCTCGTAGTCGATGTACGAGTTCGAGGTGGCCCCCGAGCCCATCTGGGCCAGCATCGCCTCCACCGAGGGGGAGTGGCAGAGCCGGGTGCAGTGGTCCACGTTGTTGGTCCCCATGACCGCCCGGCAGAGCTTCTGGATGACGTAGCCGTCCTCGTTGGTGGCCTTGGCGGAGGCGAGGGCCCCGAACCGCCCGCGGTTCCGGGCCAGGCCGGCGGCGGCGTGATCGAGCGCCTCGTCCCAGGAGACCGCCTCCCAGCGCCCGTCGCGCCGGATCATCGGCCGGGTCACGCGGTCGGGGGCGTGGATGAACCCGGTCCCGAAGCGCCCCTTGACGCAGAGCATCCCCAGGCTCGAGCCGTTGGCCGGGACGTCGTCGGCCATGGTGACGAGCCGGCCGTGCTCGCCGACGCGGGCGACGATCCCGCACCCCACCCCGCAGTACGGGCAGGTCGTCTCCACCTCCTTGACGACCTTGAGGTGGGCGTCCTTGGGGCGGAGGGCCCCGGTCGGGCAGGTGGCGACGCACTGGCCGCAGGAGGTGCAGATGGAGGCAGCCATCAGGCCGTCGCCGAAGACCCCCACCCGCTCGGCGTGGCCCTTGCCGATCAGGCTGATGGCGCCGATGTGCTGGACCTCGTCGCACCCCACCGTGCAGCGGCCGCAGAGGATGCACGCCTCCCGGTCCAGGACGAAGAACGACTTGGAGTCGTCCACCGGGAAGCGGTGGAGGGGAGCGTAGGAAGGAGCGGTGATCCCGTGGCGGGCCGCGGCCTCGCCGAGCTGGCCGAAGTGGTCGCGCCCATCGCCCGGGGTGAGCATCGACAGGGTGAGGTCGAGGACCCCCCGGCGGACCCGGACGACCTCGGGGGCGTCGGTGCGGACGGCCATCCCCTCCCGGACGGGGAGGTGGCAGGCGGCGGGGAAGCCGGGCTGCCCCTCGACCTGGACGAGGCAGGTCCGGCAGGCGCCGAGCGGTGCGCGATCGGGGTCCTTGCAGAGCTGGGGCAACGGGATCTGAAGGCGGTTCACCACCTCGAGGACCGTCGCCCCGGCGGGGACCTCGATGCCCCGGCCGTCGATGGTCACCCGCATCATCGTCACGTCACCCCTCCTCGGGAGACGCCCTCAGGCCAGAGGGCACGCGCTTTCGGTCCATCGGCACGCTGGA
>JACPHL010000001.1 GCA_016188625.1 Candidatus Rokuibacteriota bacterium
AAGACCGCCGTGACCGCGGTGATGACGTTGGCGGCGTAGCCGAGGGCGGGGGTCACCGCCTCCGGCGAGGTGTCGCGGAGGACGCCGTAGACGTGCCAGTGCTGGCGGAGCCCCGAGCGGGCGAAGCCCATGAGCCCCATGAGCCAGGTGAAGGTGACCGCCAGGAGGATCAGGACGTACTGCGAGCGCGGCGCGATCTGTCCCCAGCGGATGACGCCCACGGACCGGGCCCCGCGGAGCATGGGGACGTCGATGGCCATGACGATCACGATGGTGACGAGCACCACCAGCACCTGGAACGGTGAGAGGCGCAGGACACGGACGCCGGACTCCACGTAGTACCCGGCCACCCCGAGCGCCACGACCGCCGCCCCCGCCAGCCCGAGCGCGACCCACTGGGCGATCACCCCCGTGCGCGCCCAGTGCACCGCGGCCTCCTTGTTGGCGCGCCGGTAGAGGAGGTACGACAGGAAGGAGGAGAGGATCATCAGGTTCACCACGGTGTTCTTGGCCGACATGACGCCCAGGACCCCCAGGAGCGGGTGGTGGGCCCCGCCCATGGCGATCGCCTCCTGGCGCGTCAGGATCAGCGTCCGGGGGGTGGCCCAGACCATGAACCCCACGGTCAGGACGAAGAGGAGATACGGGATGTACTTCCGGTAGCGCTCCGAGCCCGGGATCCGCTCCATCCCCAGCCAGAGATAGTAGTTGGCGCCGATGAAGAGGACCCCGATGAGGATGGCCTGGATGACCCAGAGCCAGGACATGAAGCCGCCCATCATGGTGATCCCGAGGGTCTGGTTGAACTGGTAGATCTCGAAGCCGAGCCAGTAACCGGCGAAGGGGAGCACCATGAGCGCGGAGATGGCCACGAAGTTCCCCACGTACCCCATCCAGTCGTACTGGGCCCGCTCCTGGTCGGTCCGCGCCGCGAGGAAGCGGAAGGCCGCGTAGGCCGCGGCGATGGTCCCGCCGAAGACGATGTTGGCCAGGAGGCGGTGGATGTTGATCGGCATCCAGGTGAAGTTGTTGATGGCCCCCCAGAGGGAGACCAGGTTGCCGGCCTCGTCGATCCCGCCGGGCGAGGTCATGAACGTCACCCAGGCGTTGGAGACGAAGAGGATGGCGGTGCCGAAGAGGTTGGCCAGGACGCCCAGGGAGAGGTGGATCCACTTCCGCGGCCCCGAGAGCCACTCCCAGCCGTAGTACCAGAGGTAGACGGTGAAGGTCTCGGCGAAGAACAGGCCGGCGTAGATCCACATGGTGGGGGCGAAGATCCCCGTCATGTAGGCGAAGAACCTCGGGTAGAGGCTCAGGAACAGGAAGAGCAGCAGCGCCCCGAGCAGCGCGGTGGCGGAGAAGGCGGCGAAGGTGAGCTTGACGAACTCGTGGGCGAGCCAGTCGTAGCGCTCCTCGCCGGTCCGCCACCCCACGAACTCGATGATGACGGCGAAGATGGGAACCCCGAGGATGAAGGCCGCGAAGTTGAGGTGGAGCTGGGCGATGGCCCAGACCGCCAGGCGGGAGCCGAGCCAGGGGAAGGCGCGGTAGGCCGTCTCCCGGGCCTCCTGGGCGACGGCCGGGGCGGCGGCCACCAGGAGGAAGGCCCCGGCGAGGAGGAGCAGCCGGAGCAGAGTGCCGCCCTGGATCGTGCGCCTCATCCTAGTCTAGTGCGCCCTGGAACGCGGGGGATCGCCGGATCCCGGATCGCCGATCGGAGGCCGCCACGGCCGGACGCGCTTGTTCCTTCCGTCACAAGGCCGTGGTTAAAAAAAGACGCGAACTTCGCTTCTTTTTTAGAGTAAGGGGCTCGGCGCTGTCAAGCGAAAAACGCCGGACGCGGCGCGTCGAGGCTTGCGGCCGCGCTCGGGGGTCTGCTATCATCGGCTGCGCCCCGGCCCGGGTCACCGTCGAGCATGACCCTCGAGATCCTCCTCCAAGGCCTCGCCAGCGGCCTCCTCATGGGGTTCGTCTACGCCCTCATCGCCGCCGGGCTGTCGCTGATCTTCGGGCTGATGGAGATCGTCAACTTCGCCCACGGCGAGTTCCTCATGCTGGCGATGTTCACCACCTACTGGAGCTGGGCCCTCTGGGCCCTCGACCCCCTCGTGGCCCTCCCCCTGGCGGCCGCCCTCCTCTTCGCCCTGGGCCTGGCGACCTACAAGGGGATCGTGAGCCGGATCCTCGGGGGCCCGATGCTCGCCCAGATCTTCGCCACCTTCGGGCTGTCGGTCTTCCTCCGGAGCCTGGCCCAGTTCCTCTGGACCCCGGACTTCCGCCTCGTCCAGGACCCGGCAGTCGCCGGGCGGCTCTCGCTCCTGGGGATCTTCATCGGGACCCCCCAGCTCGTCGCGGCCCTGGCCGCCCTGGCGGCCTTCGGGGGCCTCTACTGGCTCATCAGCCGCACGGAGCTGGGCCTCGCCCTCCAGGCCACCGCCCAGGACCGGCAGGCCGCCGCCCTCATGGGGATCGACACCGAGTGGATGTTCGCCCTCGGGTGGGGGATCGGCGCGGCGTGCGTGGGGGTGGCCGGGGCGCTCCTGGTGAACTTCTACTACGTCTTCCCCGACGTGGGGTTCGTCTTCGCCCTCATCGCGTTCGTGACGGTCGCCCTGGGCGGGTTCGGCAACGTCCCCGCCACCCTGGCGGCCGGGGTCATCGTCGGGCTGGTGGAGGTCCTGGTGGGGCTCTTCTGGGCGCCCGCCTTCAAGTACGTCGGGGTCTTCTGCCTCTACCTCCTGGTCGTCCTCTGGCGCCCGCAGGGGCTCTTCGGGCGGTTCTGAAGCCGGCGATGCGGAGAGGCTACGGCTGGGCCGCCCTCGCGCTCCTCCTGCTGGCCCTCCTCCTCTTCCCGGCGGCCTTCCCCCTGCCGCACCCCCGCCACGTCATGATCATGATCTTCCTCTACGCCATGCTGGCCCAGGCCTGGAACCTCCTGGGGGGCTACTGCGGGCAGATCTCGCTGGGGAACGCGGTCTTCTTCGGGATCGGCGCCTACACCTCCTCGATCCTCCTCATGTGGTACGGGCTCTCCCCCTGGCTCGGGATGCTC
>JACPHL010000172.1 GCA_016188625.1 Candidatus Rokuibacteriota bacterium
ACGGCCGAGGGGTGGGGCCAGCGCTTCAGCGCGGCGGATAGCCTGACCGTCAGCGCCCACGAGATGTACGCCGGATTCTGGATGATGCAGACGAACGGGTTCACGGCCCGGGACTTCTAAGATGGGGGCGGCGGAGATGACGCCACTCAAGGTCGTCCACTACATCAACCAGTTCTTCGGCGGGATCGGCGGTGAGGACAGGGCGGACGCGGGCCCGACCCACCGATCCGGGCCGGTGGGGCCCGGGACGGCCCTGGCCAGGCACCTGGGCGCCGGGGCGACCGTCGTGGGAACGCTGATCTGCGGGGACAACTACTTCGTCGAGCACACGGACGAGGCGGTCACCGAGCTGCTCCAGCTGGCCAAGACCTACGACGCCGACGTGCTGGTGGCGGGTCCGGCCTTCAGCTCGGGGCGCTACGGCACGGCCTGCGGCACCCTCGCGCGGGCCTGGCAGGCCGAGACGGGGAAGCCGGCCGTGACGGCGATGAACGAGAACAACCCCGGCGTGGAGCTGTTCCGGAGCGAGATCCACATCGTGCGCTCGGGGCCGACCGCGGCGTCGATGAGCGAGGCGCTCCCCCGGCTCGCGGCCCTGGCGCTCAAGCTCGGCCGCGGGGTCGAGGTCGGCCCGGCGGACGCGGAGGGGTACTTCCCGCGCGGCGTCCGCCAGCCCCTCCGGCTGGAGCAGGGCGCGGGGGAGCGGGCGGTGGAGCTGCTGCTGGCCAAGCTCGCGGGCCGGCCGTACCGCACGGAGCTCCCCATCGAGGATTTCGGCGCCGTGCCGCCGGCGCCCCCGGTGCCGGGCCTCGGCCGGGCCCTGGTGGCCCTGGTCACCGAGTCCGGGCTGGTGCCCCACGGCAACCCGGACCGGCTCGAGACCTGGAACGCCTCCAGGTGGTTCAAGTACCCGATCGCGGGGCTGGACGACCTGGAGCCGGGGCGGTACCAGGCCTGGCACGGGGGCTGCGACACGACGTGGACGAACGAGGACCCGGACCGCGCGGTCCCGCTCGACGCGGCGCGCCTGCTGGAGAAGGCGGGGGTCATCGGGCGGCTCTACGACCACTACTACGTCACCACGGGCAACATGGCCAACATCAAGACCATGGCGCGCATCGGCGCCGAGATCGCGCAGGACCTGCGGGCGAACGGCATCCAGGCCGTGGTCCTCACGGCGACCTGAGGGACGGGCACGCGTAGCGGCGCTACGCTGGCCAAGGAGATCGATCGGGCCGGGCTTCCGGTGGTGACGATCACGGCCCTCATCAGCATCGCCGAGCGCGTCGGGGCCAACCGGATCTTCAAGACGGAGGGGCGGTTCCATCACCCCCTGGGCGAGCCCTCGCTGACCCCGGAGGCGGAGCGCGCCTGGCGGCTGGACCTCTTGCGGGCGGCGGTGAAGATGCTGACGCTCCCGGTCGAGGCGCCCACGGTCAGGACCAGGACGGAGCTGGCGGGGGGATAGATGGCGTTTCCCGCGGTCACCGCCGTCGCCAACGTCCTGGCGCACGCCCCGGGGCTCGTGTGCTACGGCTCGAAGCCGGTCCGGGACCTGCGGCGGGATCCGGCGCTCCTCGACGCCGTCCGGGCGCGCCTCCGCCCGTACGAGGAGGCGGTGGGGTACGGGCCGAACCAGGTCTACATCGGGAACCTGGACCCCGAGGCGCTGCGGGCGCTCCCGCGACCGTGGTTCCGCGTGCCGGACCGGCGCGCCCCGTCGGACGGCCCGTTCGGCGACCTGATCAGCGAGCCGGAGCTGCTCGGCCTGATGAGACTGTGCGACCGGGCCGGGCTCATGCAGCTCGACGCGGCGACGCTCGCGACGGCGCGCGAGCGCCTACTGCGGCGCGGGCTGGTCGCCGCGGCCGAGATGGACACCCCGGCGCCGGTCCGCGCCGAGGCCATCGAGTCCATGATCCGGAGCGGGGAGGGGCTACCGCTCCGGCTGGAGGATCGGGTCGTCGGCTCGCTGGCGCGCGGGCACGAGGAGGACGAGGCGCTCACCGCCCACGTGCTCCTGGAGAACCTGGCCGCCAAGGCGACCGGCGTGCTGGCGCTCCGGCGGCTCCTGACCCAGATGGCGGGGCGGCTCGACCCGGGCGACATCCCGTTCGTCCTCGCCGGGTCCGAAGAGGCGGTGGGGGACCGGTACCAGCGCGGCGGCGGCAACCTGGCCAAGGCGATGGCCGAGGACGCCGGGATCGGGAGCGCCGCCGGCTTCGACATCAAGGCGTTCTGCGCCTCGACCCTCTACGCGGTCTTCGACGCGGCCGCGCTGGTCCACGCCGGGGTCTTCCCGCGGGTCGTCGTGGTGGCGGGAGGGTCCCTCGCCAAGCTGGGCATGAAGTACCGGGCGCACCTGGCGAAGGGGATGCCGATCCTCGAAGACGTGCTGGCCGGGCTGGCCGTGCTGATCGAGCGGGCGGCCGGCAACGGGCCGGTCGTGCGCCTCGACACCCTCGGGCTGCACGCCGTATCGAGCGGCTCGTCGCAGCAGGCGCTCGTCGAGGCGCTCGTCATGGGGCCGCTCGGGAAGGCCGGCTACCGGCTGGCCGAGGTGGACCGGTACGCGACCGAGATGCACAACCCGGAGATCACCGAGCCGGCGGGCAGCGGGGACGTGCCGCAGGGGAACTACCGCCTCATCGCGGCCCTCGGCGCCCTGAAGGGCGAGATCCCCCGCGACGGCGTGGCGGACTTCATC